>JADFVP010000146.1 GCA_015222595.1 Pseudomonadota bacterium | reverse complement strand
TTTTTGGTTTTTATCTAGATTTTACCGGTACTTAGCCGACATCTCCATAAATCGAGAAGTGTAAAAATTCTACAACAGGGTACGATTCCCCCCTAACCCACTGAATAACCGTACTATTTTTCCGTCCCGCTACCGTATTCAGGCTCTTTTCTCTTTTTAGAGTTACACAAACGCTTATTTTCATTGACACGCCTACTACCCTTATCTATAATTCAGATACATTTAAAAAAAGAAAGGTACTTTTATGTTAAGAAAAGCCTCCGTGCTATCTCTGATACTTACTCTATTTATCGCCATATCGCTCCCTTCCTGTAGCTCAGACCCGGCAAAACGGGCAGAACGCCACATGGAAAGAGCAGCCGGACACCTTGAGGTCTCAAAGTACAAAGAGGCCATTGTAGAGTATAAGAACGTTATTCAGCTCACCCCGGAGAACGCAGACGCACACTACAAGCTGGCCCTTGCATACATAAACGACGGTGGAAGCCAGAATATACAGTCAGCTTTTGTGGAGCTTGTTCGCGCGGTAGATCTCGACCCCACTATAATCGACGCTCAGCACAAACTTGGCAAGATGCTGATACTCGGAGGCAACTTCGACGAGGCGTTAAAGAGAGCGGAGATAATACTGGAGGCCGAACCTGCCAACATAGATGCCTCTATCTTAAAGGCGACCGCCCTTACGGGTAAAAAAGAGTTCGCCCCTGCAACACAACTCATCGAGGGTGTTCTCAAAGAGCACCCCGACAACCTCAATGCGCTTATGATGGCTTCGGGTATCTATGTTGCCGTTAAGAACGGCCCCAAGGCCGAGGCAACGCTCCTGCGCGCCAGCAAGATCGAAGGGGGCGGCATACAGGCCCGTATAGCGCTGGCCAACCTCTATCTAACTGAAAAGAGGTCGGACGACGCAATAAACATCTTAAAAGATGCGGTCGAGGAGAACCCGAAGAACCAAGACCTTATGATTGGCCTCGCCAATATCTATGTGATTGTCAAGAGACCGGAGATGGCCGAAGAGGTCTTTGAGGAGGCCATTAACCTGGCGCCCGACGATGGGCGCGGCTACCTGATGAAGTCCGAGTTCTACATTTCAACAAAGAACGTTGAAGATGCCGTAACGACCCTGAAGCGCGGAGTTGAGCGGAACCCGAAGCTCAATATGTTAAGGGCCCGCATAGCCGAGATCAACCTCGACAAAAGAAAGAAGGAGAACAATGAGGAGGCCGCCGAGCAGATAGATGCTATCCTCGCATCCGCCCCTTCGGACTTCTACGGCCTCTACCTCAAGGGTCGGCTCGACCTTTCGGAAAAGAGGATAGACTCTGCGATAGAGAACCTTCAAAGCTCCATAGACGGGCAACCCCGCTTTGCGCGCTCACACCAATACCTCGGCCTTGCGTATATGGCCAAGCAGAGCTTCCAGACGGCAAAGAGCGAACTCAGCACAGCCCTTGAACTTGCCCCCAACCTCTTGGACGTCCGGCTTGCGCTAGCGACTCTCCACGCGGCGTCGAACGACTTAGACCTTGCAACAATTGAGGTAGAGACCGTACTCAAGGGCGCCAAGAAGCATCCGGGCGCCAACCTCCTTGCAGGCGACATAAAGGTAAAGCAGGGCCAGCCGGCCAAGGCCGAAAAGTACTACAGAACCGTTACCAGGCTTCTGCCGGACAGCCCCAACGGGCATGCGAAGCTCGGAAACGCCTACAGGCTTCAGGACAAAGAGGTTGCAGCGCTGACGTCGCTAGAGCGTGCGCTGGCTATCAACCCCGAACTCGCCGACGTACTCGGAATGATAACCGCAATACATGTCTCAAAGCGCAGAACCGGCACTGCGCTCCGGAGAGTAAAGAAGCAGCTCAAACTCTCACCAGAGAACGCTCAGTTCCAGGTACTTCTCGGGCGCGTCTACCTGACGAGAAAAGATTACAAGAATGCGGAGAACAGCTTTGCAAGGGCTATAGAGCTTAAGGAGGACTTTGTTGCGGCCTATATCGACCTCGGCAACGTCTACGCCAAGAGTGGCGCGTTCGAGGAGGCCGAGAAGCAGTACAGAGAAGTCATAAAGGTCAACCCAAAGCTGCTGCCTCCGTACATGCTACTAGGAACTCTTAGCGAGATACAGGGTAAAACAGACACGGCTATAGAGAACTACAAGAAGGCCCTTGAGATAAACCCGGAGTTCGTGCCGGCGGCGAACAACCTCGCGTGGCTCTATGCCGAGAACGAAGGCAGCATAGACGTGGCGCTCGACCTCGCACAGACCGCCATGAGGCTCAGCCCCGACGACCCGTACATCTCCGACACCCTCGGCTGGATCTACTTCAAGAAGAACGCCCTGCTCAAGGCCACGTCTCATCTTAAAGACTCCGTAGAGAAGCTCCCGAACAATGCCGTCATCCACTACCATCTCGGCATGACTTACTACAAGAGAGAGATGAACGAGCTTGCAACAGAGGAGCTTAAGCGTGCAATAAAGGTTAGCAGAGACTTTCCGGGTAACGTAGAAGCGCGCGCAGCGCTAAAGGACTTGAGAACAAAGTAACGAACAACTAAATAATAAAGAATAGAAATTGGCAAGAGGCCTTTTCCGGTTTAGGAAAAGGCCTCTTTTTTGTGAAACGAAAAAGGGAACAGTACTCAAGACCGCCAAACTCTTTACTGCTCTTTACAGGCTTATCTTGAGCCGCGCCAAACGCATAGATACGTCGAGCTGGTTCGGGTCGTCAAAACGGCTCTTGAGTCTGAAGTCGCGAACCACCAGCAGCAACCGGTGGTTCTCTACCATGTAAAGAAAGTTTACCAGTTCATTGAGCTTTATGTTTTCAATACGCACTTCAAGACCGCTCTCAATATAGCCCGCATTTTTTTTCTCACCAAGAGATTTTAGAGAAACTATCCGCCCCCCTACTCCGGCCTCCCGGCCTATCTCTTCAGTGAGTGCAACCACAGAGGCGGACTCTTTGCCGTACGCCTTTCTTCTCAACCGGTCGAGCGAGCCTTTCCGGGCAAGGTACTCTGCCTTCAGACCCTCAAATACTAGTGCCTCTTCGGTCTTAAGCGCCGAGAGCCTCTTTGCCTTCGACCACTTCTCAGTAAAGAAAGTGCCGCCCGAAATAAGCAGCAAAAACACGGCAGCAAGAATAAGAAGCGTAACTACTCTCCTTCTGCCGACCCCGTGCTCTCTTTGCTCTCTCTTGTGTCCGAACATATCCGCCCTTACCTCAATATAACCAGACTAAAGTTCACCCCGTCACCGGCCCGGCTCTTCACGTCCGCCATGCGCACCTCTTTGAAACCTGTAGCTGCAACAGCATCTTTATACGCGTTGGCCGCCTCGAACGTGTCGGCAGTGCCCTCGGCAGAGATCCTGTCCGGTGCAATTGAGGCGCTCTGTATCTTAACGCCGCCTCTCGCGCCACTGGGCCCTGTAGCCGCAGCCGTAAGGGCGCGTATGACCGTTAGCGGGCTGATGCCGGAGACCGCCTCACCCTCAGACTCTATCGCCTTCATCTTCGCTTCCAGCAGGTAGAGCGCGTCCGTGACGCTGCCCTTTTTTACCTCCGGAAAGAGTTCTCTGTAAGATAGAGAAGTGCTCTTTTGAATGGCCGAGACCACGCCGGAGTAGCGCGCGTACCTGAGGTAAAGGTCTGTGCCTATGAGCGAAAGAAGAATGATCGTGAGCAGAGCGGTAAGCCTCAGTTTCGACCGAACCCGCTCAGCGCCCTTGGAGTAGCTGAACTCTCCGCTTCTAAAGTCCACGTTCTCCGATAGGTGCTCTGCTCCTATCTGAAGAGCGAGCGCCGAAAGAAGTGCTGTGTCAGCACCGGGCGCACAGGTCGCATCGGTCGTACCTGCTACGCTCTCTATACTCAGCTCCTCTATATCCACATCCGCTCCGACCACTCCTCGAAGCTCGTCGGTATCCAGACCAACGGCAACTACCCGGTCGTACCGTATACCCTCAGCTTCGAGGTACTTAATGCTTGCAGAGCAGTTACCGCCGTGCGGAATTGAGTTATAGAAGGTCGCCCCTGTTGCGTCTCTGGCGACTATGAAGCCGGGCCCGACCAAGAGAGAAGAGCCGGGGCGCTCTCCAACAAGGTTCTGCGCGGCAAAGAGCGCAGAACCGATCCATACGGGGTCTATCTCGCACTCTTTTAATATCTGTAGAGTGCGACGCAGGTACGTCTTTAGAACCGCTACGGCCAGAACTTTACCGCCACCCAGCATCACGGCATCTATCTGAGCGTCGTCTGCCTCTACTCCAAGCCTGCCGCTCATTTCAATTGGAAGAACGTCTAAGACCTTAGCCTTGTCTGTCAAGGGAAGCTCAAGTACTCTGAAACTCAGAAGCGCAGGGGCTAGACTCAGGTAGACGTGCTCTTTAACTGACTCGACGGATCGGCCAGACTCTTTCACTCCGGCTTCGATTACGTCAAGCAGCTCCTTTACGGCAGAGCCGAGCCCTGCCTCGGACTCGTACCCGACACTTGCAATCGTACCGACCGCAGAGCCATCGGCACCGTAAAGCGCACCAATGACAATGTTGTCGTCAACCTGTATGATCAGCTTGTCGCCTCTCACCTGTGCCTCCAGTAAAGAATATCACCACCTGCCCTTACAACGGCCTCAACCTCTCGCACCGCCTCACCTGCCGTTGCGCGCGAAATTACTCTGAAAAGATCGGACTTAACGGCTACCCTGTCCTGCAACTCTATGCCGACGGTCTCGAAACCCGGCACACCCATAATATCGGAGGTTCTCCTGAAGGGCTCCGCCATCCTGTACTCTATAATACTCTCCACCATCTCTTCTGTCATCTCTTCTGAGAGCGATTTCAGAACAGCCCTCGGAGCCGTATTTATATTTACCCTGCGCTTAGAATTATATACCGTAACATACGGCTTTAAAAGTCTAAAAACCTCCGGCGTATACCCCTTTACCATCATCAACTCCTCAACGGAGGCCAATGGCGCATCTGCGCTCTTGTATGGTCTTGGAAGCGCAGAGTAGTGGTCGAGGCTTTCGGCTCCGTAGCTTCGCGGCTCGGAGTCCGCATCTATCCAGTCTGCAAGCGTCTCTACTATGTTGGTATCGAGTTCAAGTGCCTCTACGAGCCTGACGTACGTACTCCATGCAGGCTCCACAACGACTCCTGTCTTCGTGTAGACCACTTCTGTAGAGAGGCGTGCGAGTTCGTCCTCTACCCGTATATTAATTGTGTAGTCGCCTTCGGTGCGAGAAAAATCGAGTCCGCCGTCGGCCATGCGAATATGCGGTGTCTTCTTCAGCATCTCGCGCATTGCCGAAGAAGCGACCTCAACGCCGTTGGCAGCCAGAAGCGCGGCACGCGCTGAGCCTGAAAAGTTATCGGCACGCGCTGTGGAAAGATAGCTTCGGTAGGCGAACTCCACTATTACTGCCACCAGCAGGGCCGTAACCATAAGGGTTACGATTAGGACGAAGCCGCCCTCTGATCTCAAGGTTCGCCTAATCATCTTATCCGTGTCCTGTAGATACCAGAAAGCCTTTCGCCGTCGCCCAATACTATCTCTACACGTACGGCGTCCGGCAGACCTGAGTAACGCTCTGAGTCCCAGACACCGGTCCAGACCCCGCCGCTAAGGTAACCTATCTTCATAGACTCTATGG
>JADFVP010000145.1 GCA_015222595.1 Pseudomonadota bacterium | reverse complement strand
GGGTACTACTACCAGAAGCCGAGCGCAGCTGATGCGGCCAAGAAGGCCTTCTTGGTAAACAGAATTGGCGACTTCGGCCTTATACTCGGAATATTCGTTATCTACTACGCGACCGGCTCTTTTAACTTCGGCGAAATTGAGCACCAGGTAATGGCTGGCCACGTTGAGCCATGGACAATGGGCCTCGCGGCACTGCTGCTCTTTTGCGGAGCGATCGGAAAATCAGCGCAGTTCCCGCTTCACGTCTGGCTGCCAGACGCAATGGAGGGCCCGACACCGGTCTCAGCCCTTATACATGCCGCAACAATGGTCGCAGCAGGTGTCTACCTTCTGGCCCGCATATCGTTCCTCTTCTACATGGCGCCACCTGAGGCCGGAATAGTAGTTGCTTACATTGGTGGACTGACAGCGCTTATGGCCGCACTGATGGCCCTAGCGCAGGACGACATTAAGAAGATCATCGCGTACTCAACGCTCAGTTCCCTCGGTTACATGGTAATGAGCGTCGGGCTCGGCGGCACCGGACCGGGTATGTTCTACCTTATGACTCACGCCTTCTTCAAGGCCCTGCTCTTCCTCGGCGCAGGTAGCGTAATACATGCATGCCACACGAACTCCATCTGGGAGATGGGCAAGCTCTTCCCTAAGATGAAGGCTACAGGTGTGACCTTTTTACTCGGCTCGCTTGCAATGATGGGTGTCTTTCCGTTCTCCGGTTTCTGGAGTAAGGACGAAATCCTGAGCACCGCATTCGATTCAGGCCACTGGCTGCTCTGGGGAGCAGGCACGCTTACGGCCTTTATAACCGGAGTATTCATAACCAAGATATTGCTCGTCGCCTTCTTCGGCAAGAAGCGCCACCACGGCACTCCGCACGAGAGTCCGCCGTCCATGACGATACCACTTATTGTGCTCTCTATCTTTGCGGTAGTGGCCGGTTTTGCTGGCTTTCCGGGACTTGAGCCGAACTTCGGTTCGTTCATTCCGTCGCACGGCCACCACGGCCCGCACCACTTTAACTTCCTGGTCGCAGGTATCTCTACTCTAGTGGTCTTTGCAGGTATACTTCTCGGCTGGAAGCTCTACTCGGGCGACGCAGCACCTGCCGGCAGGGTAAAGGCGCAGTTCCCGTGGTGCTACAAAGTGTTGGAGAACAAGTTCTACTTCGACCACTTTTATGACGGCGTTCTCGTTGCGGTTATTTATAACGGCATCGGAAAGATACTGAACTTTATAGAAGTTAATATATTTATCAACTTCCTTATAAACGGCTTCGCCTACATTGTCCGCGTAGTAAGTCGTGCCGTAAGGGGTACCATAACCGGTCAGCTCCAGCACTATACGCTCTATATGGTAAGCGGTGTTGTGGTGCTTGTTGTGATCTTCTTAAATTATTTTGGATAGATTAAAGAGGTAGGGTTTGGAAGGTTTCCCAATATTATCGGTCATCATAGGCCTGCCGCTCGTAGCGACGCTCTTTCTCCTTTTTGTTAAAGAGGAGAGTGTGTACCTGATTCGGTGCGTTGCTGCCGTGACTACGTTCAGTACTTTGATCCTCTCGATCATACTTATGTTCAAGTACGATACTGCTGCCGGCGGCTTCCAGTTTATCGAAAAGACAGAGTGGGTCAAGTCGATGGGTATTTCGTACCACCTCGGCGTGGACGGTATCTCTGTCGTTATGATAGTTCTGACCGCTTTTGTTATCTTCACCGGTGTCTTCGTCTCTTGGGTGGGGATAAAGACGCGGGTCAAGGAGCACTATATACTTATGCTCCTTCTTGTTGCCGGAGTCTTCGGCGTCTTCTCGGCGCTCGACATGCTGCTCTTTTACTTCTTCTACGAGCTTGCGGTTATCCCGATGTATCCGCTGATCGGTATTTGGGGAAGCGCCAACAGAGAATACGCTACGATGAAGCTTACGCTGTACCTCTCGTTCGGTGCGGTCTTTGCGCTGCTAGGCATTCTGGCTATCTACTTTACCGCAGGCGCACAGACCGGAGTCTATACCTTCGATATGCTTGAGATGTCAGCCGTGGTCTTCGATCGCAGCTTCCAGATAAAGGCGTTCATTCCGCTTATCTTCGGCTTTGGTGTTCTTGTGCCTCTGGCGCCGTTCCACTCTTGGTCGCCGATTGGGCATGCCGCAGCGCCGTCTGCCGTAAGTATGCTCCACGCCGGGGTTCTCATGAAGCTCGGAGCTTATGGAATAATAAGGCTCGCCATGGGGCTCCTGCCCGAAGGCGCGGTCTACTGGATGCCTTATGTCGCAGGGCTCTGTCTCATTAATATCTTCTACGGCGGTATGGTCGCTCTTAGCAGGAAGGACCTCAAGTTCATGGTCGGTTACTCCTCGTCTAGTCACATGGGGTACGTGCTGCTCGGTCTTGCGACTCTCGGCACTGTTGGAGTTAACGGTGCGGTTCTTCTGATGTTCGCCCACGGCATAATGACTGCCCTCGCCTTCTCGCTCATCGGGTTCCTCTACGACCAGACCCATACGCGGATGATCTACGACCTTTCGGGGCTTGCCAAGAAGGTGCCGTTCCTTGCGGTCTGCTTTGCAATAATGGCCTTCGCTTCGAGCGGATTGCCGGGCCTGGCAAACTTCGTTGCAGAGTTGATGGTCTTTATCGGGGCCTTTAAGGTCTACCCGATCCATACGATTATAGCGGTCTTCGGTATCATAGTTACCGCTACTTATATGTTGCGCGCCGTACGTACGGTCTTCTTCTGCGAGCCGTTAGACAGATGGGACAACTTAAGGGATGCAACGACATTTATAGAGCGCATGCCGTACGTGGTACTTATTGCAGTGCTGCTTTTGGTCGGTTTCTATCCGGCAATAGTGCTCGACCTAATCAACTCCGGCGTTGTACCGCTTATGGACAAGATAAACGGAGTGCCGCTCGGTTAGTTGTTGGTTGTGACTATACTGTTTTCAGCTGTCTTGTTCTTTTGTAGGTTTTTCATTTAAAGATATTTGCAGTTATTGATCGATAAGGGGCTTTTTTGATGGAAATGAATGTAGGAAGATTGATTCCGGAATTTATTATGCTCGGTGGTGCATTCGTACTGCTGATTCTGGAGTTCTTTGTTCCCAAGGGGCCGAGAAAGTGGGCGGGCGTCTTCGGTATGATCCTGTCCGTCATTGCTGCAGTTGTGCTCTTCTCTACGGAGTACGGTACCTCGCTCTCCGGGCTCTTTGTTCAGGACGCGATCTCGGTCTACTTCAAGCTGCTTTTCTTGATAGTAACGGCCCTTGTCTTCTACCTGACTATTCTGTATGAGCGCCATATTGAGAACTGGCGCGGCGAGTTCTACAGCCTTATGCTCTTCTGTACTGTCGGCTTTATGTTCCTTTCGTCTTCATCCGACTTTATAGGCTTCTATGTCTCTTTAGAGCTGGTTGCGATAACTCTTTATATACTGGCGGCATTTACCCGCGAAAAGAGCCAGAGCGTAGAGGCCGGGCTTAAGTACATAGTCACTGGCGCACTCTCTTCCGGGTTCCTTCTCTACGGCATCAGTTTTATCTACGGCACCACCGGGGCAACCGGCTTTGCCGATGTAGCTGCGTTGGTTGCAAATAACGAGGGCAACGGCTTTCTGGCCATCGGGCTTGCGCTTACGGTTATAGGCCTTACATTTAAGGTGTCAGGCGTTCCGTTCCATGTCTGGGCGCCAGACGTCTACGAGGGCGCGCCGACCCCGATAACCGCTCTGCTGGCCGCAGGCTCCAAGGCCGCCGGCTTCATTGTCATCATCAGAATCTTAATAACCGCGCTCGGTTCTGTCCGTAGTGAATGGCTTGTGCTGGTGTCGGTAATATCGGGTGCAACCTTGATATTCGGTAACCTCGGCGCCATGCCGCAGAAGAATATAAAGAGGATGATCGCCTATGCCGGAATCGGTTCTGCGGGCTATCTCTTTATGGCAGTTGCAGCTGCGTCGCCCCTCGGTGTGGGTGCGCTCATGTACTACCTGTCTACATACCTCTTTGCGATCACCGGCTCCTTTATAGCGTTGGTAGTCTTTTACAACTCCGAAGGTAGCTATACAATAGAGTCGCTCGCCGGGCTTGCAAGGCGGTCACCGCTGCTGGCCATTACCATTTTTATCGGCTTTCTCTCTCTTGCTGGCGTACCGCCGCTTGGAGGTTTTATAGCCAAGTTCTATATTATTGCCGCAGCCGTTCAGCAGGGCCTATGGGCTCTTGCCATTATAGGCGTACTTATGGCAGTGGTCGCGATGTACTACTTCTTGATTGTCATACGCAGCATGTACCTGCGCCCGGCGGTTAACACAGAGAAGATACGCGTGGATAACTATACGCGCGTTATACTATACGGTATCAATGCAGCAACGGTAATACTCGGTATGTACCCGGGTCCGCTTACCGACTGGGTAATGGCAATAGCCGAGACGCTCTTCTAAGAGAAGGTCTATCGGTCTGCTTCTGTTGAGCTGTAAGAAGAAAGAGTGGGAGAAAGAAATGGCAGAGCATCACGGCCCGACGGGCCCGATAACTGATAAGATGATAGTTGGGGATATAATCCATACCTGTCCGCAGGCAGAGGTTATTATCAAGAAGCACCTTGGGCGCGCCGCACTCTTTATGCCCGGCTCCAGGGCCGAGAGCATTGAGTTTCTTGCAGCCATGAACGACTACCATGTCCATCTAATTCTCGATGAACTTAACGAAATCTGTTACGTAGCGCCAGAGAAGATAGGCCACTTCTAGGGGCTTCTTCTTCAGTCTTTTGTGGCGATATTCTGATTGCGCCTAGATCGCCCCTAAAGGTGAGCCGTACTCCAGCACTCTTCCTCTTTTAAAACACCTGAGAAATGACCAGAGAGAGCAAAAACTCCGCAGCAGAGGCAACACGCTCTACATACCTCTCCCCAGCCAAGATAAACCTTATTTTACGCATCACATCAAAGCGTTCTGACGGATACCACAACATACTCTCGCTAATGCAGCCGATCTCTCTTTATGATGAAGTTGAGGTAGAGGTCAATACCGACGGTGGTATCGATGTAAAGGCCGATGTACCGGGTGTGCCGAACGGGCCGGAGAACCTTGCATACAGGGCGGCCAGGCTTTTTCTTGATGAATCAGGAATTAAGAGCGGGGTTAAGGTAAGTATCCGCAAGAGAATTCCCCACGGGGCCGGGCTTGGCGGCGGAAGCTCCAATGCGGCTACTGTACTCGTCGCGCTAAACGAGCTTTCAGGTGCCGGTTTTTCTGTAGAAAAGCTGATGGCGCTTGGCGCTGAACTCGGTTCTGATGTGCCGTTCTTTATGCTCAAAACTTCGGCAATAGCAACTGGTCGTGGCACGGAGCTCAGGGCAGTTAAGCTTCCAAGTTATCAATATGTATTGATAAATCCCGGTTTTGGTGTCTCTACGGAATGGGCCTATTCCAATTTTATCTTGACAAACGGGATTGAAGATAATACTCTATTTTATTCTGAGGATACATTTAATGATTTGCCTTGGTTGACTCGCTCTATGTACAACGATCTTGAGTCGGTTACGGCGTCAGTTCACCCTCAGATAGCTGTTATTAAAGAAGCTCTAGTAAGAGCAGGGGCCGAAGGAGCGCTCATGTCCGGTAGCGGACCGACACTTTTTGGGATCTTCTCCGACCATGCAAGAGCCGCTACTGCTGCTGCATCGTTAAGAGAGAGCCTCGGTGACGAGTGCAGGGTCTTTCATGTAGAGGGGCTCTGAGTAGAGTGCAAGTGGTTGTAATGTTGGCAGTTTAGTCTGAGACGCACTGCGATCTTCTACAACCTAGCCTGCACGGTCGCTTGTCGGCACTTTTTACTCTCATAGAAGTGCCAACTTACGAAGGCATTATAAGTTTTAGATGTCTCAAGTTTTTGGGGCGTCGCCAAGTGGCAAGGCACAGGGTTTTGATCCCTGCATTCGGAGGTTCGAACCCTCCCGCCCCAGCCAATATAAGTTGGGCCTGCATGGGCGGTCGCCATAGAGTCGCAACGCGTTCGTAGAGTAAATGCGGCTGAAGTTTCATGAGTAGAGTAACGGAACAGTACCTATTTTTTGATATTGAAGAGTTGGCCAACTTAAGGTTTTTAGAATGAATAATCTGAAAGTTTTCTCTGGCAATTCAAATATTAAACTCTCGCAAGAGATAGCAACGCACCTGGATCTTGAACTCGGCAAATCGGTTGTCAAGAGGTTCAGCGACGGAGAGTGCTATGTTGATATTGAAGAGAGCGTAAGAGGCGTAGAGGTCTATGTAATTCAGTCGACCTGCACCCCGACCAACGACAACCTGATGGAACTTCTTATAATGCTCGATGCATTTAAGAGGGCATCGGCCGCTTCGATAACCGCTGTTATTCCGTACTACGGGTACGCGCGTCAGGACCGTAAGGTCGCACCGAGAACGCCGATATCGGCCAAGCTGGTTGCCGACCTTATAGAGGTAGCGGGAGCCACGAGACTGGTCTGCGTAGACTTGCACGCGGGGCAGATACAGGGCTTCTTCGATATTCCTGTCGATAACTTATACGCTACTCCCGTGCTGCTCGACTATATCAAGAAGAGGCATACATCAGACTCCGTAGTCGTCTCTCCTGATGCCGGAGGAGTTGAGCGCGCAAGAGCTTTTGCAAAGAGGCTTGGGGCTAGTCTTGCAATAATAGACAAGAGGCGCGAGGTTGCAAACGTCTCAGAGGTAATGAACATAATAGGAGAGGTAGAGGGCAAGGTAGCTATTCTGCTCGACGATATGGTCGATACTGCCGGTACGCTAACGCAAGCAGCTAGCGCACTGAAGAATAGAGGCGCCAGTGCCGTATACGCCTGTTGTACCCATGCGGTACTGTCAGGTCCGGCGATCGATCGCATAGACGCCTCTCCAATTGACGAACTTGTTGTTACCAATACTATTCCTGAGGGATATACAGGAGTATCGGATAAGATAAAGGTTCTTTCAATTGCCCCGCTTCTCAGCGAGGCTATTAAAAGGATTCATTTTGGTGAGAGTGTAAGCTCTCTCTTTGTATAAAGCGTTCTTATTAGAGAGGCCGGTTTATAGCTGTAGGGCTGCTTTGGTTGTTATCAGACGGCTTTGCCAGATGTCGTGCCGCTTTGGTCTATTTTTCAGAAAAAAATGAAGTGAATCGGAGGCAGTGCAATGGAACAGATTGAACTTTCGGCGCAGTCGAGAGCAGAGTTTGGCAAGGGGCCGGCAAGAAGGCTTCGCAGTACGGGGCGCGTGCCTGCAGTACTGTACGGAACAGGTATAGATGGTTCGGAGGTAATGTCTCTGGACAACAAGGAGCTGTCCAAGGTGCTCCATACAGAGGCAGGCAAGAATGTCTTGATAAATCTCGATATAGATGGATCCGGCACGCCAAGGCTCGTTATGTTCAAAGAGATAGTGCGGCATCCTCTAAAAGAGACGATACAGCACGTAGATATGTACGTAATCTCTGTAGACCACACAATAGTTATTGAGGTACCGATACACCTGACCGGTAAGGCCGAAGGAGTGGTACTTGGCGGACTTATGCAGCAGGAGTTGAGGCAGGTTAAGGTAGAGTGTCTGCCGACCAACATACCGGACGCAATTGATTGCGACATTACTGCTCTCGAAATAGGTCAGAACCTCCATATCGGAGACCTTGTATTCCCTGAGGGTGTAAGCGCTCATGACGACCCGGCCGGTACTATTGTATCGATTGTCGCGCCTGCAGCTGAAACCGAAGAGAAGACGGCTGAAGAGGTAGAAGAAGAGCTTACCAAGAGCTTTGGTGAAGAGGCCGGAGCCAAGACTGAAGAAGAGCCCAAAGAGTAGTTTCGGCATTCACTTGAGAGCATCTATTTGTAGGTAAGGCGCGTGCTACTTATTGCAGGGCTCGGCAACCCGGGGCCCGAGTATGAGGTGACCCGGCACAACATCGGCTTTATGCTGATTGACAGGCTCTGTGCGGCGTACGACATAGAGTGCACCAGCGATGGGCTCAGTTCATTGTGGGGTTCCGGAAGCATAGCCGGTGAAGAGGTTCTGCTCTTAAAGCCTCAGACCTATATGAACAGAAGTGGAGATGCCGTCCGTTGGGCCGCGTCCGAACTGTCTCTCGAGCCTGTTTCTGTTGTTGTGGCGTATGATGATTCAGATCTGGCAATAGGCAGGTTGAAACTCAGACCGGGTGGTGGCTCTGGAGGGCACAAAGGAGTTGAGTCTATTATCTCCTGTCTCGGTTCGAGTGACTTCAAGAGGTTAAGGCTCGGCATAGGGCGCCCAGAGAACAGTACCGAGGGCCTTAGCGGTTACGTGCTTACGCCTTTTACAGAAGTTGAATGTGCGGCTGTAGACGAACTGCTTACAAGGGCGGTAGACTCTATAGAGCTGCTTATCAGAGAAGGGATTGGACCGGCGATGAACAGGTTCAATCCTGTTTCATGATTTAGTGTTTATAACTGTTTTATAATTTTTTCTAAAAGGAGCTAGAGGGACCATTATGGAAGGACTTACAAGTTTTGCGCCGTACCTCTCTATAGGCGGCTTGATTATTGCGTTTTTGATCTATCTTTATGTCGGTAAACAGCCCGATGGTAATGATAGAATGAGAGAGATTGCGAAGTTGATTCAAGATGGAGCAATGGTCTATCTGAAGAGACAGAACACCATTCTCATAATCTTTATTATCGTGGTGGCAATAGCGCTTGGCATCTTTATAGGCGTCCATACCGCTTACGCCTACATAGGCGGCGCAGTCTGCTCAATGCTTGCCGGAATGTTCGGTATGAAGGCGGCTACAAAGACCAACGTAAGAACTACAGAGGCTGCGCGGCGCTTTAAGCCGAATGCCGGTAAAGCTCTCTCTATCGCTTTTCTTGGCGGTTCTGTAATGGGCCTTTCTGTTGCAAGCCTCGGCCTTCTTGGTGTTGGTGTTCTCTTTATTATTTACGGAGAGCCGAGCACTGCGGCTGTGATAAACGGCTTTGCGATGGGAGCCTCAACCATAGCACTATTCGCAAGGGTTGGCGGCGGTATCTATACGAAGACGGCTGATGTCGGATCCGACCTTGTTGGTAAGGTCGAGGCTGGAATACCTGAAGATGACCCGAGAAACCCTGGAGTTATCGCCGACAACGTTGGTGATAACGTCGGTGACGTAGCTGGGCTTGGTGCAGATATTTTCGAGTCGTACGCAGGTTCAATAATTGCATCAATCGCCATTGGCGCAACTGCAATTGCCGGTTCCAAGGTGGCTGAACTTGGATCCACTACCGCACTGATGTCTCTACCGATCCTGCTTGCCATGGTCGGCCTGATCGCTTCACTCATAGGCATCGGTGCAATGCGGTTTCTAGAGAACTTCAACCCAGCTGCCGCACTTAGAAATTCTACCTTTATTGCCGCTATTCTTTTCCTTGTAGGCGGTTACTTTATTATCGCCAACATGGATGTTGACAACGGAGTTTACTGGGCAGTGCTGGTCGGTTGCCTTAGCGGTATAGCTATCGGTCTTATTACCGAGCATTACACGGCCGGTAAACCGGTTATCAGAATAGCCGAGTCGAGCGAGACCGGTGCCGCAACGAACATCATAACAGGGCTTGCTGTAGGTCTTGAGAGTTGTGCGCTTCCGATAATAGCTATCTGTATCTCCATCTATGTTGCTAACCACTTTGCCGGAATCTACGGTATCGGAATTGCTGCAGTAGGCATGCTCGCGACAACCGGTATCATAATGAGTGTTGACGCTTACGGCCCTATTGCCGATAACGCAGGTGGTATTTCAGAGATGAGCGCGCTTGGCGAAGATGTACGTAAGATAACCGATAGCCTCGATGCTCTTGGCAACACAACAGCTGCAATCGGCAAGGGTTTTGCAATCGGGTCTGCCGCACTTACCGCTCTTGCAATGTTTTCTGCCTATACGCTGACTATAAGCTCAAGTATGGGAACCACTTTTGAGATAATACTTACAGATCCTAATGTCGTAATCGGACTTCTTATAGGCGGCACGTTGCCCTTCTTTATCGGCGCGCTTACTATGACGAGTGTCGGTAAGGCGGCATTTAAGATGGTCAACGAGATCAGGCGTCAGTTTAGAGAGATTCCGGGCCTTCTTGAGGGTAAAGAAGGCGTAAAGCCGGATGTTGAAAAGTGTATTGATATAAGCACCAAGGCGGCGCTTACCGAGATGATCATTCCCGGAATAGTTGCTATTGCCTCACCGGTAATAATCGGTTTTGTACTCGGCCCTTATGCACTCGGCGGAATGTTGGCCGGTGCGACCGTAACAGGTGTTCTGCTTGCACTCTTCATGGCCAACGCAGGTGGAGCATGGGACAATGCCAAGAAGCATGTAGAGCAGGGTAACTTTGGCGGTAAGGGATCTGACGTACATAAGGCAACTGTTGTCGGAGATACGGTTGGAGATCCGTTCAAGGATACCTCCGGACCTTCGATGAACATCTTGATTAAACTTATGAGTGTTGTATCTCTCGTAATCGCACCGTTGCTTGTTTGATTCGAAAAGCTCCCGGGCTAACTTAGTATATATGGCTGCTTTGAGTTACGAGCTGGTTTAGTTAAAAGAGTAGACCGAGTTCGATGTGCCGGGCAGCTAGATTTTAAATTGACTTCGGGGTGTTGCTTGTATGCACCCCGAAGTCTTTTTTTTTAGCGGAGGTATGTACAGATGGGTTTTAACTGCGGCATTGTTGGGCTGCCTAATGTCGGCAAGTCTACTATATTTAACGCCATGACGGCAGCTGGAGCCGAGGCGTCGAACTACCCGTTCTGCACAATAGAGCCGAATGTCGGTATGGTTCCGTTAAGGGACGAACGGCTCGATAAATTAGAGGCGCTCGTCAATCCGCAGAAAGTTCTGATGACGGCTGTCGAGTTTGTCGATATCGCCGGAATTGTTAAAGGCGCATCACAGGGCGAAGGGCTTGGTAATCAGTTCCTGGGCAACATTCGCGCGGTAGATACTATCATACACGTGGTCAGATGCTTTGAAGACGAAGGCATAGTTCATGTCTCCGGTCGAGTAGACCCTCTTGATGACATAGAGGTTATAGAGACCGAGCTGATCTTAGCCGATATGGAGACGCTCACCAAGCGAATCTATAAGGCCGGTAAGATGGTCAAAACCGGTGATAAGGAGATGAAGCTAGCGATGCCGGTTTACGAAGAAATAAACACCGCATTCGAGGCCGGTTCTTCTGCACGCTCTGTGCTGACCGAAGAGACTGCCGCGCTGGTTGCCGACCTAAACCTACTAACTGCCAAGCCTGTAATTTATGTTGCTAATGTAAGTGAGGACGACCTTGAGGGCGCCGACCCCGCCGTTAATGCGGTTAAGGAGTATGCGCAGAGCCAAGGAGCCGGTTTTGTGGTTATCTGCGGCAAGATAGAGTCTGAGATCGCTGAATTTTCCGAGGAAGAGCGGCGCGAGTTTCTCTCAGATTTAGGTCTTACCCGTTCAGGACTAGACAGGCTCGCCGAGGCAGCGTATAAGGTGCTTGGGCTGATTACCTTCTTTACGGTCGGAGAGAAGGAGGTCAGGGCATGGACTGTTCGTGACGGTGCGCTGGCCCCAGAGTCAGCCGGGGTTATCCATACCGACTTTGAGCGCGGCTTCATAAAGGCTGAGATAATGGGCTACGTTGATTTTATTACATGCGGCTCCGAGGCTGCTTGTAAGGAAAAAGGCCTTCTGAGAATCGAGGGCAAGGAGTACATGGTCAAAGATGGTGACATAATACACTTCAGGTTCGCTGTTTAAGGTTGTAAATTTTGTAAACCCCTTCCGCTAATTGTCCGCCATATTGCTGGTAAAGCATAGGTGGACACTGTCAACCTAAAATTTACCATATTCTTCCCAAACCACATCCTAACACCTACAGCACCGACTTTAAACTAATAAAATCAAGCATAGGTGGAGCTGTGAAATACTTACTTGACTTTATGGTAAATAATTAGTATAATATTTGCCGTTTGTTGTACAGTTTTCTGCTTATGCTGACTTAGAATAGACTTTTTGTCGATTGGAGGACATTAGTTCTCTTTGGTGTAGCGTTAAAGGTGTTCTACAGAGCTGTTACCCATATTCATTGGCGTCCCTCTCAGGTAAATATTAGCATCAATCACTGCTCTGTTTCGTAAGTGTCTGATTGCTTGTATTTTATTGCCCGGCTTTGGCATGGCAGTATCTATTGAATTGTGTCTTACTGGCCATTTGTCAAAACAAAGGCAAGACTAAATAATGAAGTTAAAAGTAGATACAGAGGCTTTTTACGAAGGACTTAGTGCAGGCGCGGGGGATTTAAGAGGACTGCTATGGCCATTAGCGGGTCTCAGTTCCCGAGAGCGCGCTATCTTTATGGAGTACCACTACTGGAGAACACATATGAAGGTGATTGCTAAGAGTCATAGAATATCTCTCGGGAGGACATATGAAATACTCTACAGGGCAGAAGAGAAGGTCGCGATTGCAAGGGCACAGGAAGAGGAGACGGGCGATTGAGGTACAGTTGCCGGATAGACCTGTCGGTATCGGGCGCATTGAGTACAAGACCATAAGGCAGTACCAGTCAATGGGTGATATGCTTGAGCAGTTCAGAACCTACGGCTATCGTGATGGATTGGAGAATATCATGGAAAGTGATCTGCTCGATGATACAGAGAACGGATATGGCTGGTTGACGCAGGACTGAGGCAAGACAAGCGCAACGGCAGCATTGTTAGAGTGTCTGATAAGTAATTGAGTCTGCAAGAATAGAAGTGACATGAGTAAAGAGTAATGATGAGGGCCGCCCGTTTTCTACGGGCGGCCCTCATCATATTTCGGGCTTGCTGGATATGCGCATATCTTTATAGCCGTCTGTTTCGATGTATTGAATGGCGCTAAGGTACTGTAGGTGTGGGTCGGTTATGCCCTCAGGGTAGAATAAATAATGGACTTTTATCTTTTATTTATAGGTTGTTGCAAGTTTGGGGGTAGAAAAAAAACACCATAGGGTACAAGACAAGGCAGAGGAGGTGATTGTGTTGGGTAATATTTCTGACTATTCAGATATGGATGAAGCTATTGACAGTCCGCGCCGGTATATCCGGTGGAGTTCTAAAAGGGTGCTCTTGAGAGAGCCTGAAAAATGTCTTATGTGTAGTAGAGATTATTTGAGTCTCTATCCTGTCAAGAGTTGTAGAGATCATGTCGGACTAGAGG
>JADFVP010000144.1 GCA_015222595.1 Pseudomonadota bacterium | reverse complement strand
TTGTAATAGACTGCTGCTCTCAAATATCTTCCGCCATTTCAACAACTTAGAGAAAAGATTATGCGCCTACGGTTCCCGACTCATTGGCAAGCGTAGTAAACATGTCGTATGCGTCTTTGGCGCTCATGTTGTTGTGAACCACCTCGCGCACGGCCTTTATCATCGGAACAGGGTGGGTGCTCTGGAAGATGTTACGCCCCATATCAACCCCGATCGCTCCGCTTCGTATAGCGTTGGCAGCCAGCTCCAGCGCATCTTTTTCAGGTATCTTCTTGCCTCCGGCAATGACGATAGGAACCGGGCAGTTGCGAACCACCTTCTCGAAATCGTCGCAATAATAGGTCTTTACAATGTGCGCGCCGAGTTCGGCTGAGATCCTGCACGCAAGTCCCAGGTAGCGCGAGTCGCGAACCATGTCTTTACCGACCGCAGTTACGGCGAGCACCGGCATGCCGCACTCCTGGGCCTCGTCCACAAGGTCGGCCATGCTAAGCAGCGTCTGGCGCTCGTTCTCGGAGCCGACAAAGATCGAGAGCGCAACCCCTGAGACGTTCAGCCTGAGAGCGTCGTTCATCGAAACGGTAAGCCCCTCGTTCGAAAGGTCGTCCTGCAAGACGCTCGTGCCGCCCGAAACTCTCAATACTATCGGTACGTTAGTGTTGGCGTCAACACAGGCGCGAAGCACGCCGCGAGTAAGCATCAGCGTATCTGCATACTCTAAAAGCGGTGCAACGGTCTTGCCCGGCTCTTCGAGTCCAGAGGTAGGGCCTAAGAAATATCCGTGATCGACCGCGAGCATAACCGTGCGACCGGTATCAGGTTTTATAATATTCGACAGGCGGTTCTTCATTCCCCAATCCATATCAGTTTTCCTCCTTCTTAAAAATTGATCAAAAAAGACAATCTATCGTAATAGGCGCAATAGGCCGTAGAGTTCAGCCGTAAAGTCACAAAAGACCGTGTAAAAACAGCACAGTAGCCAGTAGAATACCAGCCAAACGGCTGCACGTCAACCGGAAAGAGTCACTGGAAGACAGGGGACGAACGGGCCGGAAATGTGGCGAATCGGCGAGCGAATAGAGAGAAGTGCACAGAATTATGACGCGAAAAGAGAGTGTAAATGGGACAGAAAAGGAAGAAAAAATGCGGATTACGCGCCGTGCTTCTCCATACACTCTTTGGAACAGAAATAGACCGTGTTCGAGCCGGTCCCTTTTTTAACGGCAGCAGAGAGCGGCACGTAACTCGAACAGACCGGGTCGAGCACCATCTCTTCTCCGGGGTCGGTCTGCACCGACTTGCCAGCATCTGCGTTGCCGCTTCTCGTGCTTTTGCCCGACTCCTGCCTATTGCTCTGCCCGGCGCTAGGGCCTGAACTATGGCCGACACTCCGGCCGTACTGCGCGCCCCCGGCAGCCCTGCTCTTTTTTGCTACGCTTTTCAGAACGTAGTACGCGAGGTAGAATACAAGCAGTATGAATATCAGCTTCATTTCACTCCCCCTCGTACCGCTTAACGCCGCCCTGGTCTTCTACCTGCGCGGCCAACTCCGTGATTATCGTTCCTAGCAGCGGGTGGCAGAACCCTCCTGCTATCTCGGCCATCGGTATGAGCACAAAGGCCCTGTTGACTAACTCTCTGTGCGGAATACAGAGGCCGTCTTCGTCTATGATCTCGGTTCCGTAGAAGAGTATGTCGAGGTCGATGATACGCGGGGCCCAGCGTCTTGCCTTTACCCTGCCAAGCTCCACCTCTATCTCTTTCAGACGCCCCAGCAGCTCGCGCGCAGCGAGGGTCGTGGACAGCTCCACCACGCAGTTGATAAAGGGCCCCTCGGCAATAAGGCCGACCGGCTCAGTTTCGTAGAGCGCGCTCTTGGAGATGACGGTAACGTCCTTGAGGCTGCCCATCCTTGTTATGGCCTCGTGGCACATAGCAGCCCTGTTGCCGCGGTTCGACCCTATGGAGATAAATACCGAGTCCATTTGCTACAGCCCTGCTCTCTGTGCTTCAGTCAACGGTGTCAAAGAATTAAAACTCCAGGTTGAGCGACTTAAGGCGCGACTTCATCTCCTCTACCGCCTTTATCTCAGCCTCCGAGCCCTTTGCCGCAAAGGTTGCGGAGAAACGGAGAAAGTGTCCCTCGTCGTCCCACGGCACGGTCGATATCTGGGCCTCCTTTATAAGGAACTCAGAAACCTCTTCGGCGCTATTGAACTCTGTGCTGCGGTTCGCCTTTTTCGGAGCCTTCACATACAGGTAGAAAGAGCCGCCCGGCATCACTGCGTTAAAGCCGCACTCTTTCAGGGCCTCGACCATAAGAGCTAGCCTGCGCCTGTACTTTGCGGCTATCTTCTCGGTAATATCCGGATGGTTGAGCGCATAGACCCCTGCCTTCTGTATAGCTATGAACTGGCCGGAGTCGAAGTTGTCCTTTACGTTGGCAAAGCCGCTTATCACCTTCGGCGAACCGACCAAAAAGGCCAGACGCCAGCCGGTCATGTTGTACGCCTTGGAGAATGAGTGTATCTCTATGCCTACCTCTTTTGCTCCCGGAGTGGAGAGGAAAGAGAGCGGCGAGTCCTTGTGCGTAAGCGCCGCGTAGGCCGCGTCCTGCACCACTATAATGTTGTTCGTTCTTGCGAACTCAACCACGCGGGCGTAAAACTCCGGCGTGGCAACGGCCCCTGTCGGGTTGTTAGGATAGTTGAGATAGAGGAGCTTTGCGGCTTCTCTGTCAGCAACTGAAATAGCATCGAGGTCGGGCAGAAAGCCGTTCTCTTGGCTTAGCGGAAGGTTCACGACACGCCCACCGTTCCAGACCGTATGCGTTGCTATTACCGGATAGCCTGGCGTGGTCATCAGCGTTACGTCGCCCGGATTTATAAAGACACTCGGCAGCATAGCAAGCGCGGGCTTGGAGCCGATGGAGTGGATAACCTCTGTTACCGGGTCTACGCCCTCAACGCCGAAGACATTAGCCATATAGGTTGCCACGGCAGCCTTCAGTTCATCTATTCCATTATCGGCATAGCCCCTGTTCTCGGACTTGGCGCACTCGTGCTTCAGAGCCTCGACCACAAGCGGAAAGGCCATATCGTCCGGCTCTCCGACACCGAAGTCTATTATCTCTACATTCGGGTGCGTTCTTTTAGCCTCGGCCTTGGCCCTCTTTATCTTCTCGAACTTGTAGACCTTTGTGTCCTTGCCAAAACCCTCTCCGCCGATGCGTTCTGCAAAGAGAGACTGAATATATTCGTCCGACATTACTTGCTACCTCCTTGAAACTCCATTATTTTGCGGCTCAGAAAACATTATCCAGATGAAAGAACGTCCTTCTATTCAAAATCTTCTATTAAAAAAATCGGTCTGACCTTACAGATACAGACGCTCTAAACATCTGCGCCCTCAGGCCGGGCCACTACAGTATTCACCAGGCTCCCGATACCGGCTATACGCACCTCTATGGTGTTGCCCGGCTTCATCTTGCCTATGCCAGAGGGCGTTCCCGTGGCGATAACGTCTCCGGGCAGAAGCGTCATAACATGCGAGACAAAGCTCACGAGTTCAAAGACATTGAAGACCATGTCCGAACTCGATGTGCTCTGTCGCACCTCTCCATTAAGGTACGACTCTATCAGTACGTCCGTCGGGTCAAGCTCCGTCTCTATCCACGGGCCTATCGGGGCGAAGGTGTCGAAAGACTTGGCCCTCGTGTACTGAACGTCGCGCCCTTGCAGGTCGCGCGCGGTTACATCGTTTACACAAGTATAGCCGAGTATATGGTCGGCTGCTTCCTCCACCGACACCTCGTGCGTTCGTCTTCCTATCACAACGCCAAGCTCTGCCTCGTAGTCCACCCTGTACGACATGTGCGACGGATAGACGATACTCCCTCCGGGGCCGATAACAGAGGTAGACGGCTTTAGAAAGAGCATCGGCTCCTTCGGCAGCTCTTTGTCGAACTCAGCGGCATGGGCCTTGAAGTTGAGCCCAATGGCAACTACCTTCGACGGCTCTACTGGAGCCAGAAGCGTCACCGAATCGAGCGAAAAAGTTCTGCCGGTCTCTTCTATAGCAGCTCCGTCGTACGGGTAGCTGTAAATCTCGCGGACAGTTTCGCCGTTACTGTCCAGGAAGCCGAAGCCCGTCTCGCAGCCGTCGGCTTCGTTCTCTTCGCTACTATCTATACTGAAACTCAGAAACTTCAAACTGCACTCCTAATAAAAAAGAACGCGCCCTGATAGAACGCGGCTATATCTTGGACTTGTCGAGCATGGCGTCTATCTTTAGTCTCAGCGCATTGACCTTTATAAATCCGTTGGCGTCTTTCTGGTCGTAGACCGCGTCCTCCTCGAAGGTAGCAAAGTCCGGCCTGTAGAGCGACGTCGGGGCCTTTCTGCCGACTATCGTCACGTTGCCCTTGTAGAGCTTCAGTCTCGCAGTGCCGGTCACGCAGGCCGCCGACTCGTCTATGAAGGCCTGCATTGCTCTGCGCTCAGGGGCGTACCAGTAGCCGTTGTAGATAAGCTCCGCGTAGCGCGGCATCAGGGTGTCGCGAAGGTGCATCAGGTCGCGGTCCATCGTAAGCGACTCTACGGCCTGGCGCGCGGCGTGGAGGATCGCGCCTCCGGGGGTCTCGTAAACTCCGCGCGACTTCATGCCGACATAACGGGACTCTACTATATCGACCCTGCCGATGCCGTTTCTGCCTCCGAGCTTGTTCAGGTGCTCAAGGAGCGTGGCGGGCGACATGGCCTTGCCGTTAACCTTGACCGGATCGCCTTCTTTGAACTCGACCTCGACATAAGTGGGCCTCGACGGGGCCTTCTCAGGAGAGACGGTCATGACGAACATATCTTCCTTGGGCGCCTTCCACGGGTCTTCCAAGATACCGCCCTCGAAACTGAGGTGAAATAGGTTGCGGTCCATGCTGTACGGCTTCTTCTTCGTCACCGGCACGTCTATACCGTGCTTCTTGGCGTAGCGCAGAAGATCGGCCCTGCCCTTTAAGTCCCACTCGCGCCACGGCGCGATAACGTTGATGTGCGGATTCATTGCATAGTACGTAAGCTCAAAACGAATCTGGTCGTTGCCCTTGCCGGTGGCCCCGTGAGAGACGCTGTCGGCCTTCTCTTTGCGCGCTATCTCCATCTGCGCCTTGGCTATAAGCGGTCTTGCAATGGCGGTGCCGAGCATGTAGGAGCCTTCGTAAAGGGCCCCGGCGCGAAGCATCGGAAAGACGAAGTCCTTAACGAACTCCTCTCTAAGGTCGAGTATATGGATACTCTTTGCACCACTCTTCAAGGCCTTCTCTTTCAGGCCCTTTATCTCCGTGCCCTGGCCGACATCTGCGACAAAGGCCACGACCTCAGAGTCGTACGTCTCTTTTAGCCACTGAATAATTACCGATGTATCGAGTCCGCCGGAGTACGCCAGAACGGTCCGTTTTGCCTTCTTGCCCATTACAAAATCTCCTTAATGAAAATCCTCTAGTTAATAATCTTTTTTAAAGAAACCGTGCCACATAGACCGGGTGAACCGGTTAAGTGAGCAACGTTTCGAGTATCGCCTTCTGCATATGGAGCCTGTTCTCTGCCTGATCCCAGATGACCGAGTTCGGTCCTTCGAGCACCTCTTCGGTTATCTCTTCTCCCCGGTGCGCAGGCAGGCAGTGCATAACCATAGCCTCTTTCTTCGCGCCCGACAAGACCTTAGAGTTTATCTGGAACTTCTCGAAAGCCGCTCCTCTGTCGTCGCTCTCGGCCTCTTGGCCCATCGAGGCCCAGACGTCGGTGTTCAGCACGTCGGCGCCCTCTGCGGCCTCTTCGACCGTACCGACAATCTCTATCTTCGCGCTCGTTCCGGCACAGGCGCGTTCAAGAAAAGCAGCATCGGGCAGATACCCGGCAGGGCAGGCGAGCTTAAGATTGAAACCTAAAACCGCCGCCGCCTCTATCCACGAGTTGGCCATGTTGTTGCCGTCGCCTATCCAGGCAACCTCCAAGCCGTCGAGCGTACCGCGCCGCTCGGTTATGGTCAATATGTCTGAGAGCACCTGACACGGGTGGTGCATATCGGTCAGGCCGTTTATTACAGGCACGTCGGAGTACTGCGCGTACTCCTCGACTATATCGTGCCCAAAGGTGCGCACGACGAGCGCGTCTACGTAGCGCGCCATTACGCGCGCGGTGTCCCGTATCGGTTCGCCTCTCCCGACCTGAGAATCCCGGCCGGAAATAAATATTGCGTTGCCGCCGAGTTGATACATCGCGGTCTCGAAAGAGACCCGCGTTCTCGTAGACGATTTCTCGAAGATCAACCCCAGCACGCGCCCCAGTAACGAACTCTGCGGCACGCCCTTTCTCTGCAGGTCTTTAAGCCTTGCGGCTCGCTCCAGAAGAGCCTGTACTTCAACTTTGCTTAAGTCGCTAACTTTTAATAGATCCATCTCAATACTCGCTCTTATCTATCTTGTGCATCAGAAGGCTTGCCAGATAGAGGTGATGCAGCCCTTCTATCTCGCTGATAACTATATTGTCGTGGGCCTTCGGGTTGCGTATGCCGGTCATGGTTCCGGCGAATATCTGCATGTAGCCCTGCTGTATGTTCTTGCCGCTCGCCGAGTCTAGGTCGCCGAGCTTAAAGATGGGACTGTTTACCGAAAAGGCCCTGTTCATCAGCTTAGCCCCGTCGAGTTCCTCTCCCGTCTTATCGAGCACGATAGACTTTATACCGCTGTTGATTTCTTTTAAGACCGCCTCTACCGCGTCGGCGTAGTGGCCGCTCTCAAAGCGGCTCCTAGCAAGCTCTGCTACTCGCGGGTGGAGCGTCTGCCAGATAGTCTGGCGAACTACTGCAACAGCCTCTTCTCTCGACTCCATCATCAACACTCTCTCCGGCAAACTCCGGCCTGATTAATCCGCCTGCCCGCTCTACTCGACCGTGTCGAGCACTTCGACTAGTATATCCATCATTTCGTCAACCTCTTCGCGAGTAATAATAAGGGCCGGCAAGAAGCGCAGCACCAACTCGCCAGCGCCTATCAAGAGCAGGCCACGGTCCATACAGCCCGTGACGATAGGACCTGCGGGCACGTCCATCTCCATACCGATAATCAGCCCCTTGCCGCGCACCTCTTTGATGAAAGAGTACTTGCTCTTAAGCTCTTCGAGCCGCTCCATTATATAGGCGCCCTGAGTCTTGCAGTTGGCCAGCATTCCTTCATCCAGCACGGCCTCTACTGCGGCCTTGGCCGCAGCCGAGGCTAGCGGGTTTCCGCCGAAGGTCGTTGCGTGGCTCCCCGGGCCAAAGGCCGATGCAACCGATTCCTTAGCCACCATCGCGCCTATTGCCATGCCGCCGCCAAGCCCCTTGGCAAGCGTCATAATGTCGGGCTCGACCTCGTAGTTCTCATAGGCGAATAACGTACCCGTGCGCCCGACGCCAACCTGCACTTCATCGAAGATTAATAGCACGCCAGCGTCGTCGCAAATTTTCCGTAGGCCCTTAAGGTATCCGTCGTCCGGCAGATTGACCCCGCCCTCGCCCTGAATCGGCTCGGTAATAACGGCTGAGGTTTTTTCCGTAATAGCCGCCTTAATAGCGTCTAAATCGTTAAAGGGCACATAGGTGAAGGTCTCCAGAAGCGGCTCGTACCCTATGCGAACCTTCTTCTGCCCTGTTGCCGCAAGCGTAGCGAAGGTTCTGCCGTGAAAAGACTTCTTCATGGAGATGACCTGATAACGCTCAACTCCGCGCGAACTGAAGTACTTGCGCGCAAGCTTAATAGCCGCCTCGTTCGCCTCGGCCCCCGAGTTACAGAAGAATGTCCTGTCCCCGAAAGAGTGCTCCGAGAGCAACTGCGCAAGCTCTGCCTGAGGGCCTATATGGTAAAGATTCGACACGTGGAGCAGGTTCTCTGCCTGAGCCTTTATTGCCTCTACGACCTTAGGGTGGCAGTGGCCGGGGTTGCAGACCGCAAGGCCCGAAACAAAGTCGAGGTACTCTTTCCCGTCTGCGTCCCAGACGCGCGTGCCCTTACCCTTTACAAGGGCGATAGGAAAGCGCGCGTACGTACCGGCAACGTGCGCGTCGGTCAGCTCTATAATCTCTTTATTGCTCATAACCTAAAACCTCTAAAAGAAACTTACTTCAATTCCTGAATCATCACCTTGCCCTCGACCATCCGGGGCAGCCAGATCCTGTTGGCGCTGCTGTCGTAGAAAAAATCCGCAGGCCCGATTGAGGCCTCCTTAAGTTCGACGTCAGAGAACTTGCCTGTTTCTATATCGAACAGATGGAGCTTTCCGGGGGAGCCAAACTTTACCCAGTCGGAAAAGAGCACTTTACCGCCGGGCAAAAGAGCAACTCCGTCGAGCCTGCCAACGGGGCCTGTAAGATCTTGCAGATCGCCCGGGCCGTGCGCAAAGGGTATAACGCTTAGCGCGCCCTTGTCATCGGCAAAGCTAACAAGAAAGAGCCTCCGGTTTATTGAATCGAACTCAAGTCCGTTCACTCCGGGCACATCTATTACTACCGGCGTATATCTCTTGTTCTTGCCCAATGTAACCGCATAGACCTTACCAATGTCGGTTGCCGAAACTAACAGCGTGGTCGAGTCAACCACCGTAATGTCGTTTAGAAAAACGGTTCCTTCGGCAGAGAAATCGAGTTCAAAGACCTGTTTGCGAGTCATAAGATCGAAACCGACAACTCTGTCCACATCAGCAACGTAAAGCGCGCCGCCTGCTATGCCCATGCCCTTTGGCGCGTCGAGACCGGTGAGATACTTTCTCTCTATTACCGTACCGTCGGGGCCGAGAACAGAGATAAAACCGTCTCCGTCCTTGTCGCTCGGCTTAAGCTCCGCTCCTACGTTCGACACGTAGAACCACTTTCCGTCCGACGTAACGCTCTCAGGAGAAGAGAAGCCGTCTACCACCTTAAACTCAAACGCGGGCACGGCCTTCGGCTTTGCGCCCATTGCGTTGGACAGAGCTGGTAGAAGCACAAGAGCAACAAAGAGTACGGATAAAAGAGCTGCGCTCTTTACGGTAAACTCACGATACGGAAAATCAAAACCATACTTAAGCTTCCCCATAACAGGCCCCCAATAAAAAGATAAACAGCTACTACTTCAGCCCTATCGCCGTGCCGATTCCCTTGTCGGTAAAGATTTCTAAGAGCACTGCGTGCTCTACCCTGCCGTCTATTATATGGGCCGCGCCGACGCCGCCCTTTATGGTCTCTATGCAGCACTTGAGCTTCGGTATCATGCCGCCCTTTGCCACCTTAGTCGTTATCAGTTTTTTGGCCTGTGCCAGCGTCAATGTCGAAAGCAGCTTCTTTTTCTTATCGAGCACGCCCTCTACATCGGTCAGCAGTATCAGCTTCTCGGCATTCAAGGCCGCAGCAACGCGCCCTGCAACGGTATCGGCATTTATATTGAAACTCGCCCCGCCCTCTCCGGCCCCGACAGGGGCTATTACAGGTATAAAGTCGGAAGAGTCGAGCAGGTTAATTACCGACGGATCTATAGACTCGACCGTACCGGCACAGCCCATCTTCTTGCCCCGTATTTTCATCGGCTTCGCCTTAACAAGCCCGCCGTCCTTGCCGCCAAGCCCCACAGCGTTGCCGCCGTAGTGGTTTATGAGGCCGACTATCTCTTTATTAACGCGCCCGACGAGCACCATCTCGACCACGTCCATGGTTTCGTCGTCAGTAACGCGAATGCCGTCTACGAACTCGCTCTTCTTGCCTATCTTGTCGAGCATCGCCCCTATCTGCGGCCCCCCGCCGTGAACGACCACGGGGTTAAGACCTACCGACTTCATGAGCACAACGTCGCGGGCAAAGCTCTTCTTTAAATTTTCTTCGACCATTGCGTTGCCGCCGTACTTTATGACAACAGTCTTGTTGCTGAACTTCTGAATGTACGGCAGAGCCTCGAAGAGAGTCTTTATCTTAGCTATTTCTTTCTTCATTTCAGAACCTTCTTCTCTTTTATAATCGTCCGCTGATAACCTTCACGGCCTCTCAGTCAATCTATCCGGTACGCTGACGGATACAGCATAAATATTAAAGTATGTATCTGGAGAGATCCTCGTCTTCGAGTATCTCGTTCAGTCTGGAGGTCACGTACTCTCTGTCTATAACGACCTCTTTGTCGGCTCTGTCCGGGGCCTCGAAAGAGATTTCGTCGAAGACCCGCTCCATAACCGTATGGAGCCTGCGCGCGCCGATATTTTCCATCCTGTCGTTAACCATCGTGGCTATAGAGGCTATCTCTTCCACTGCGTCGTCGGAGTACTTAACCTCAATGCCCTCGGTTTCCAGAAGCTCTTTGTACTGCTTCAAGAGCGCATTCTCCGGCTCGGTAAGTATGCGCACAAAGTCCTCTTTGCAAAGGGACGACAACTCGACGCGAATAGGAAAGCGGCCCTGAAACTCAGGGATAAGGTCCGAAGGCTTTGCAACATGGAACGCCCCGGAGGCGATAAAGAGAATATGGTCGGTCTTGACCATGCCGTACTTCGTCTTTATTGTCGAGCCCTCTACTATCGGCAAAAGGTCGCGCTGCACGCCCTCGCGCGAAACTTCCGCGCTCTGCCCGCTCTGCTTGCCTGCTATCTTGTCTATCTCGTCTATGAAGACTATGCCCGACTGCTCAACGCGCTCTATGGCCGACTTGACGACAGTGTCCATATCGATGAGCCGCTGCGCCTCTTCGTTCACCAGAAGCTCGTACGCTTCGGGAACCTTTACGCTGCGCTTCTTGCTCTTCTTCGGAAAGATGTTCGAGAACATGTCCTTTATGTTCGAGTCCATATCCTCCATGCCCGGAGCCGCGAACATAACATCCACAGAGCCCTTCTGCTCGGAGACCTCGACCTCTACGCTTCGGTCGTCGAGTTTACCCTCACGGAAGAGCTTGCGGAGCTTCTGCCTTGTAGAGGACTGCAGGTCGCGCTCGCCCTCTATGCGCTTTTCGTCCGGCGGCGTAGACTGCAACGGAGAGGACGTAACCGGAGGCAAGAGCTGATCGAGCAGCCGTTCTTCGGCAGACTCGCGCGCCTTTACGCGGTTTCGCACGCGCTCTTCGTCTTTGCCCATCTTAATAGCAAGCTCGGTGAGGTCGCGTATAATCGACTCCACGTCTCTCCCGACATAACCGACCTCCGTGAACTTGCTAGCCTCGACCTTAATAAAGGGCGCTTCGGCGAGCTTCGCCAAACGGCGCGAAATCTCGGTTTTGCCGACCCCTGTAGGGCCGATCATGATTATGTTCTTCGGAGATATCTCGTCTCTAAGCTCTTCGCGTACCTGCTGGCGACGCCACCGATTACGGAGCGCGATTGCCACGGCCCGCTTCGCTTCAGCCTGACCGATTATATATTTGTCGAGTTCCGATACTATCTCACGCGGGGTAAAGTTCTTCATGCTCTGCTCTTTTTCTATTTAAATAAACCTACTAAAAAACCTACTTGCCTTCGGGCAGAATCTCTTCTATAGAAATATTGTCGTTGGTGTAGACGCAGATCTCGGCGGCGGCCTTTAACGACTCTTCCGCAATCTTGCGCGCGTCGAGTTCCGTGTGGCGCTTTAGAACGCGCGCGGCTGCCGTGGCGTAAGCCCCCCCGGAGCCTACGGCCGCTATGCCGTCTTCGGGCTCTATTACGTCGCCTGAACCGGATATTACGAAGATGTGCTCTGCGTCGGCGACGATTAGGAGCGCCTCTAGTTTGCGAAGCATCCGGTCGGTGCGCCACTCTTTGGCGAGTTCTACCGAGGCGCGCGGCAGGTTGCCCCTGAACTCCTCTACCTTCGCCTCGAACTTATCGAAGAGCGTTAGCGCGTCGGCTGTAGAACCGGCAAAGCCTGCTACGATGTCGCGTGCCTTTACGCGGCGAATCTTAACCGCGCCGCTCTTCATAACGGTCGGCCCTAAAGAGACCTGCCCGTCTCCGGCGATGGCTACGCGATCGTCGCGCCTGACGGCTACTATGGTGGTGCTCCTTATTCCGGCCCTGTTGGCTCTGTACACTTAAATCTCCTCTG
>JADFVP010000143.1 GCA_015222595.1 Pseudomonadota bacterium | reverse complement strand
TCGCACAAGAATAGATGAAATCCCCGGCGTGGCACACGTAGAAACACGTGTCGTGGCTCCCGTGAAGATAGAGATCGACGGCTTCGAAGAGCCCATAACCGGAGAGCTTATCTCCATACCAGACTCCGTACCTCCGCTCTTAAACGGACTCTACCTTAAGGCCGGTCGCCTGCCCGGCCCGTTTAGCACCGAGGTGGCGGTAGTCGATACCTTTGCCACTGCCCACTCGCTCCATGTAGGCGACAGCATAGAGACAATCGTCAACGGCAAGAGGAGAAAGCTGGTGATCTCCGGCATTGCGCTCTCCCCTGAGTTCGTCTTTCAGATAAGCCCCGGAGCGATCTTCCCGGACTTCGAACGCTTCGGCATACTCTGGATGGGCAGAAACGCGCTCAGCGCCGCCTACGACATGGAAGGGGCGTTCAACAACGTAACGCTCTCGCTCGACTCGGACGTCGTAGAAAGCGGCACGGTGATGGCAGACGTAATAGACCGGCTCGACCGGCTCATGGAGCCGTACGGAGGTTTCGGCGCGCACGGGCGCGAAAACCAGGTCTCGAACCACGTGCTCTCAGAAGAGTTCAAGATGCTTGGGAACATGAGCGTCCTCTTCCCCGCCATCTTTCTCTCCGTCGCGGCCTTTCTTCTCAACATCGTAGTCAAGCGGCTCATCACCACGCAGCGCAACCAGATAGCTATACTGAAGGCCTTCGGGTACTCCAATACCGCAATAGGTATTCACTACGTCAAGCTCGTCTCGGTAATCGCGCTCGTAGGAGCCATAGGCGGCATTGCGCTAGGCAGTTGGCTCGGAAGCGGTCTCAGCGAACTCTATATGGACTTCTACCGCTTTCCGTACCTGACGTACCACCTGGGTGTCGATACGATTGTAACCTCTATACTCATCTGCTTCGGCGCGGCAATTGCCGGAACGCTGAGCGCGCTAAGGCATGCCGTTATCATGGCCCCGGCAGAGGCGATGCGCCCGGAACCACCTCAGAGCTATAACGAGACTTTGCTGGAGCGCGCCGGGCTAAAGGAACGCATAAGCGTTCCGTCGCGCATGATACTGCGCCACATAGAGCGCCAACCGGTTAAGTCTCTCCTTACCATTACCGGTATCTCTCTAGCGTGTGCGATAATGATGGTAGGCTCATTTCAGAAAGACGCCGTCGGCTATATGGTAGACGTGCAGTTCAAAAGGAGCCAGAAAGAGGACATATCCGTGGTCTTCACCGAGCCGACGGGAAGGCGCGCGCTCTTCGAACTCGCTAACATCGAGGGCGTCCGGTACGCCGAACCGTACCGCTCGGTTCCGGCACGTCTAAGGTTCGAACACCGCAGCTACCGTACAAGCATAGAGGGCGTAGACCCCGAAGGCGACTTGCACCGCGTGCTCGACAGTGATTTAAAGAGAATCGACCTCAGCAAAGAGGGCGTTGTGCTGACTGACCACTTAGGCAAAATTCTCGGTGTCGGCCCCGGAGACACCCTAAAGGTAGAGGTCTTGGAAGGGGCCCGCCCTGTTCTGCAAGTACCTGTTGCCGGGCTTACGAAGCAGTACATGGGCCTCTGGGCCTACATGGAGATCGACTCGCTGAACCGTTTAATGCGCGAGGGCAGCTCCATCTCCGGGGCGCACATAGCAGCCGAGCAGAGCTCAACTCGCTCTATCTATAAGAAGCTGAAAGAAATGCCGCGCGTCGCAGGCGTCATAGTGCGGCTCAACTCGATAAAGAACTTCTACGACACAATGGCCGACACGATACTGCTCTTCACCTATATCAATACGCTTCTTGCCGCCACTATCGCCTTCGGCGTGGTCTACAACTCCGCGCGCATAGCGCTCTCGGAACGCTCACGCGAGCTGGCGTCACTCAGAGTAATGGGATTTACTCGTGCCGAGATTTCATATATACTCATAGGCGAACTTGCGGTACTGACGCTCGTGGCCATACCGATAGGATTTTTAATAGGGCGCGCGCTCTGTGCAATGGTCTCTAAATCGATAGAGAGCGACCTCTACAGAATTCCTCTTATAATAGACGTCAGCACGTATTCGTTCGCAACTACCGTAATACTCTTGTCGGCCATCGTCTCAGCGGTTATAATACGCGTAAAGCTCGACCGCCTCGACCTTGTCTCGGCACTAAAGACTAGAGAGTAGCCCGATACTTTTAATAGGCCGGTACGTATAACAGGCCGATACTTTTATAGACCAATATTTTTAAGGGATAAATAAAAAATGGCACGCAGAAACATCTACATTATTATAGTAGCCGTACTTATCGCTGCCGCAGTGATCAACGGCTTTATGCCCAAGCCCGTACCAGTAGAGACGGCCCCGGTGGTACGCGCGCCCCTTATGGTTACGGTTGAGGAGGAGGGCAAGACGCGGGTCATGGACCGGTTTGTTCTTAGCGCCCCTGTGACCGGCACGGTACTGAGAACCGTACTGAACGTCGGAGATACGGTGACAAAGGGGCAGACTATATTGGAGATTGAGCCTCGCATGAGCGCGGTGCTGGACCCCAGAACCCGTGCCGAGGCCGCAGCGCGCGTAGAGGCCGCGCGCGCGTCGCTTAATGCGGCGAGAGAAGATTCCAAGGCCGCCAAAGCGGAGGCCAGCTACTCGGTCAGCGAACTAGGTCGCATAAAGAAACTGCACTCGGACGGCTACACCACAGAGGAACGACTAGAGAAGAGCATAGCGGACGAGCGCAGGTCCAGAGCGACGCTCCGCTCCGCGCAGTTTGCGGTAACGGTCGCAAGCTACGAACTAGACGCAGCAAAGACCACGCTAAAGTACTCCGGTACTGAACCTGCCAAAAGGGGCAACGGCCCCGTAAAACTAAAGGCCCCTGTAGACGGCAGAGTTCTGAAAATTCTCCACAAGAGCGAGGGCGCGGTAGTAGCCGGAGAGGATCTGATGGAGCTTGGAGACCCCGGTGCGCTTGAAGTAGAGGTGGACGTCAGGAGCGAACACGCCGTACAGATAACCCGTGGGACCAAACTGCTGCTGGAGCGCTGGGGCGGAGAGCAGGCGCTAAAAGGCGTGGTTCGGGTAGTGGAACCGGCGGGCTTTACAAAGATCTCCGCGCTCGGAGTCGAAGAGCAGCGCGTGCTGGTGATAGCAGATATTACTTCACCGCGCGCAGAGTGGACTCGGCTTGGAGACGGCTACAGGGTAGAGGCCAGCTTCATACTCTGGCAGTCCGACACAGTCTTGCAGGTGCCGTCGAGTGCGACCTTCACGCACAACGGCTCGCGCGCTGTCTTCGTCTATAAAGACTCTACTGCGGTGCTGAGTAAAGTAACTCTTGGCCACAGCAGCGGCATCATGACCGAGGTTCTCTCCGGGCTCACCGAAGGCGAAGTAGTAATAACGCATCCCGATGACGAAGTAGAGAACGGAACAAAGGTACGAGCAATCGAATAGAGTTCTAACAAGACAAGTTCTTATAGATGCTAATTCACATAACAGAAGGAGTGCCATTCTTATGCGTTACTTAAAAGTTGCAACAACTCTCGCCGTAGCCGTTGCGGTCTCTCTTTTATTTACTGTAGCCGAGCCCGCTTCTGCCGGCTGGAATCCGCTTGCAAAAGAGAGGGCCAGCGAGAAGGGCGTGACCGACAGGACCGTAGCAGAGGCGATAACGAACTTCAAGAACGCCGACTCTTCCATGCTGGTCTTCTTTCGCAAGGCGTACGGCTACGCCGTATTTCCAACAGTTGGCAAGGCCGGAATAGGCATAGGAGGTGCGCACGGCAAGGGCAAGGTCTACAAAAAGGGCAAGTTCATAGGGCTCACAAGCCTTACACAGATCACCATCGGTTTTCAGCTCGGAGTTCAATCGTACAGCGAAATAATCTTCTTCAGAGACAAGACCGCGCTCAACAACTTTACCGACGGCAACTATGAACTCGGCGCGCAGGTCTCTGCAGTGGCCGCCACTTCGGGGGCGTCGGCCAATGCCGACTACGACGACGGTGTGGCGATCTTTACGATAACAAAAGGCGGGTTGATGTACGAGGCCTCGGTAGGCGGACAGAAGTTCAGCTACACACCCCAATAGAGTTGATGCGGAGTACAGAGGGGAAAAGTCATTTTGGAAACAGTACGGTAGAGCAGTCGCAGAGTGGACTACTCGTATACCACTTTAACGCGGCGCAGGTACTCGGAGAGTTCTTCTAGCCCCTTCTGCACCCCGGCTCTGTCTTCGGCCTTTCCGGCAACCTCTATACGCGCGCCGATATTGGTCAGCTCGTCGAAACCGTAACCGCCTCCCGTGCCCTTCATGGAGTGCCCTATAACGCGTACCGAATCGTAATCCTCGGCCTGTCCGGCCTCCAGTGCACGCTCAATGGAGGCAACGTCTCGTGTCCTATTCTCAAGATAGCCCGGAACTATATCTTCCAGGTCTTCTTCTATGCTGACAACTATTTCCTCTCTTTCGGCCTCAACTCCGCTCATCCGATTCACCTCCCTCTTTGCCACTTCTTCTGGTGTGGTTTACTATCGCCTCTTTAAGAACCTTCCGCTTTATCGGCTTCGTCAGATGATCGTCGAACCCTGCCGCAAGACTCTTCTCTGCGTCCCCCTTTAAGGCATAGGCCGTAAGGGCGAGCACCGGCGTAGGCTTGCGCTCCGTGTCGGACTCGAACTTTCGTATCTCGCCAATTGCCGTATAGCCGTCCATGACCGGCATCTCAACATCTAAGAGCACAAGGTCGTACTTATTGAGCTTGAACTTGTCTACAGCCTCCTGACCGTTTACAGCAGAATCTATATTGTACGGCTCATCTTTCAAGAAGCGCTCTATAAGAAGCCTGTTGTCGTCAGAATCGTCAACAAGCAGAAGGTCGAGAGCACGCGTGTTTTGCGGAGCGGGCACAACCTTCGCTTCACTCTTATTCGTACCGGCCCCTGCCTCCGGATCTTCTAACTCGGAGTACAGACCGAGCACCCTCATAACCGACTCAAGGAGCTTCGACCGGCTTACAGGCTTAACGAGATACCCGGCGATGCCACATTCGAGTGCGCGGGCCTTGTCTCCACCGCGAGCATCACTCGTAAGCATTATAACTGCCGTAGAGTCAAATTCGTTCAGGTTCTTCATCCTGTCAACAACTCCGAAACCGTCGAGCACCGGCATACGGCAGTCGAGCAGAAGAAGGTCGTAGCGTTCAGAGCGAGTAACGGCCTCTTGCAGCATCTCCAGCCCGGCTTCACCCGACGGGGCATCGTCCACACTAAGCCCGACGCTCCTTAGCGCAGCCCTCATGATCCAGCGATTTGTCTTGTTGTCATCTATTATCAGGGTTCGAACCCCCGAAAAAACATCTACAGGATAGACTAACTTGCTGTCTACCACAAGCGCATCAGAGGCCTTGAACCGAGCAATAAAGCTGAAGGTGGAGCCCTCGTCCACGACGCTCTCCACCCATATCTTACCGTCCATCAGCTCAACGATACGCCTGCTGATGGCGAGCCCGAGGCCGGTGCCGCCAAAGTCGCGCGTGGTGGTGGAGTCGGCCTGAGAGAACTTGTCGAAGATCACGGTGTGCTTCTCGTCAGGTATACCGACTCCCGTATCGGTAACGCTGAAAAGGAGCCAGAACTCATCGCCACTCGAAATATCTTTACCATCTGTAGCACTACCGTCGGCCTCTACCATGCTTACTCTCAAGACCACCTCTCCGACTGAAGTGAACTTGATGGCGTTGCCTATAAGGTTTACAAGAACCTGCCTGAGCCGGGTATCGTCACCGAGAAGCACTCTCGGAATCTCCTCGGCAATATAGTACGCGATCTCAAGCCCCTTCTCATGAGCCTTGTGGGAGAAGATGGAGACTACCTTCTCGACAAGATCGTTAAGCATGAAGCTGGACTCGTCTAGTTCCAAAGAGCCCGACTCTACCTTGGAAAGATCGAGTATGTCGTTTATAAGGTTCAAAAGCGTGCTGCCGGCCCGCTTGAAGGTCTCGACGTACTCCTCCTGCTCCTCGCTCATGTCGGTGTCGGCAAGCAGTTCCGCCATGCCGAGGATAGCATTCATGGGAGTTCTTATCTCGTGACTCATGGAAGCAAGAAAATCGCTCTTGGCGGAGTTGGCCGCTTCGGCCTCGAACTTGGCGCTCTTTAGAGACTCTTCCATCTCGTTTCTTTTGGTAATGTCGCGGACAATACCGGTAAAGGTACTACGCCCTGCGTGCTTCACCTCGCTAACAGAGAGTTCGAGCGGGAAGATACTGCCGTCCTTGCGCAGTCCCTCTACCTCTCGTCCCTTGCCCATTATCTTGCGTTCACCCGTCCTGGCGTAGTTAGCAAGGTAACCGTCGTGATCTTCGGTATAGGGAGAGGGCATCAGCACCTTGACGTTCTTGCCGACAACCTCATTGCGGGAATATCCGAAGACGAACTCGGCCGCACGGTTAAACGTCTGTATCGTTCCGTCCTTATTTATGGTTATGATCGCATCGACTGCATTCTCAAGTACCGAGGTAACCTTCTCTTCGCTCAGCAGCAGCGCCTCGTTTATACGCTCTCGCTCGGCCACCTCGTCTACAAGCCTGGCGTTGGCATACTCCGCCTGCCGGTTTCGTCTGATGAGCAGCACTGCAAGCCCAAGAAAGAGCAGGCAGGTGAAGAGCAGCAGCGAAAGTACCGTGCGACGTATAGAGTTATACGCGCCGTAGGCCTCGGTTACATCGACCTCGGAGAGCATGCCGAAGTTATGCTCCTCGTCCCATAGCCACGCCCCGACAACAGGCACTCCTCTGTAGTCCCTGTAACCGGTAACATCGCTTCCGTTGTTGCCCGACACGGCGCTCTGTACGGCAGTAGTAAACTGTAACTCATCGCGCGGCTTCACGGGCCTGTAGCCCTCGACCATATTGCCACCGGGGTCGCGTATCGTAATTGAAAGAATCGCGCGCCTGCCCTCTTCGATGAGCCCGATAGCCAGCAACTGGTCGTCGAACCGGCTCTCTGTTATCATGCGCCCCGCCCTATCGAAGGCCATGGTCTCGGCGGTCTGGCCGGTACGGGCCAACTGCAGTATGCGGGTAAAGTCTTTTGAGGGATCTATGCGGATGGTAAAGGCCGCTATTACGCTCTTGTCGATACCGAAGACCGGCACACCAACGAACATTGTCGGTTCGTCCATCAAGAGTGCGCCGCCGACACCGGGCAGCGCAACGTCGGAGCGGAGGGGAAGAATAAGCTGGGCCTTGCCGTTGAAGATATTTTCGAGATAGTCACCGTGGCCGTTCAGCAGGTTGACCTGCCCGAGGTTCGTATCACGCATGGAGCCGACATTGACCCTGTCTCTATCGATAAGAAAGAAACCGAGGTCGTTGTGGTCGCCGAGGCGGGGGGCAATAATTTCACGAAGCCGGCTGAGTGAAGCGCTCCTTGCAAGCTTCTCCTTCTCCTTGGGAACCTTCAGCAGATTCTCAACAAGAACGATAACATCGGGTCTTTCGACAAAGTGCCCAAGCCTGTCCTGGCGGTCATCGGCCCAGCCGGTAAGCGCTTCGTGCGATATCTCCAGAGTTGCCTTCAGAGAACCGGTAAGAGTGCGGCGCGACTGCGCCTCTATTGTGTTAAGCGCCAGCCAGGAAAGGAGCGCAACTACAAGTATGACCACAACACCTATGGCCATACCGGTGACCGGTTTTATACCGGTTCCTTTACTCTTGTTCGCAACTTCATCTTGCATTACAAAGTCCCTCTGTCTTGCGCTGACAAAAAACGTAAAAGAGAACTTGGTGGAAGAGAGCAGGAGTAACTCAACTGCTCTCTTCGACTCTGTTTCGCCCCTGTTCCTTTGCCCGGTAGAGCGCCTTGTCG
>JADFVP010000142.1 GCA_015222595.1 Pseudomonadota bacterium | reverse complement strand
CCGACCGTCTCGGAGTGGATCTTCTACACCAACGTTACCTCAAAGACCAAGAACTGGAAGCGCAAGCTCTACGGCGACTTCTTCAGAACCACGGTCGAGAACTTCTTCCAGCACAAGGACGAGAAGAGGATGGAGAAGCTCATAAACGTCGGCCTGCGCCACGGTCACGAGCCGAAGGTAGAAGATATTATCAAGAAGGCCGAGGGCTACATAGACGAGTCCTTCGAGGGCGAGGCAGTGCTCAGCATCGGCAAGGCTATCGACTACATAGAAGGCGGAGTCGCAGGCATAGTCAACGCAATGCCCTTTACCTGCATGCCGGGCACGGTCGTAAACGCGGTGCTGAAGAAGCTGCGCGAGGACAACAACAACATACCGTATCTCAACATGGTCTACGAGGGCAGCGAAGACACAAATTCGGCCACGCGCATGGAGGCCTTTATGCATCAGGCCAAAGACTTTATGGAGCGTGGTGTTAGTAGGCCGCCGTCTGTACGCAGGCACAAGGGCGCACGGACAAGCACCGCCCGCGCCTAGGGGCCTGTTTTCGGGACGGGGCAGGTTCGGCAAGTGGGCCTGTTTTGGCTAGAAGTTGGATACCGTAGGTTCCAAGGAGTTTTTTTAGAAATACCGGTTCAGGATTACACCTGAACCGGTATTTTCATACCTGCAGACCTCTCTTTTCTCTGCGCTATTTTCATGCAGGTGTTCTATGCAAGTGTTCTATAATAGATACTTAGTTCCCTTTTGCCGCCCTTCTCATTAAGGATCGATCCGATATGCAGATAGTGGTAATAGTACTGCTCGCTCTTGTCGCCCTTCTTCTTCTGGGCCTTGTTATCCTGTCGGCGCGAAGCTCCGCAAGGGCGCGCGTGGCGGAAGAGCGGCACGAGGCCACGAAGCGCGAGCTTGAGGCCTCCTTCTCGACCGGCCTCAACGCCCTTTCCAACTCCGTTTCGAGCGTAACCTCGCTGGTTCACGACCAGCTCTCTCTCATTTCAACCCAGATGCAGTCCTCAACAGGGCAGATAAACGACCGCATGGAGAACGCCGCACGGATGGTCTCCGGCGTACAGCGTTCTTTAGGCGAGCTCGGTACAACTACCGAGAGGCTCGTGGAGCTTGGCAAATCCATTCAGGGTGTCGAGGAGATACTGAAGAGCCCGAAGCTCAGGGGCGGCCTCGGCGAATTTCTCCTGGCCGACCTGCTGGCCCAGTCGCTCCCCTCGGCCCACTACGCACTGCAGCACAACTTCAGTAACGGCACGCGCGTTGACGCACTCGTTATTCTCGACGGCGGGGCCGTGCCGATAGACTCCAAGTTCCCGCTAGAAGATTTCAGGCGAATTCTTTCGGCCACCACGGACGAAGAGACTAAAGCCGCGCGCCGCGCCTTTGTTGCAGGCGTTAAGAGGCATATAGACGCGGTGGCCGACATGTATATTCTCCCCGCCGAGGGCACTCTAAACTTTGCGCTCATGTACATACCGGCCGAGAATATCTATTATGAGAGTATTGTCAGGGATTTAGGTGGTGACACAGGCTCAGGGGCGTCGTCGTCACCTGGCGGGGTCTCGCTCTCGGAGTACGCCTTCGCGCGCCGCGTGATTCCGGTCTCTCCGAACACGCTATATCTCTACCTCCAGAGCGTGCTCATGGGGCTTCGGGGCGCAGAGGTAGAGGGGCGCGCCACCGAGATACTCGCCCACCTCGATTCGCTCGGTAACGACTTCGACGCTATTGCAACAGACTTCTCCGTTCTTGGACGCCATCTTGGTAACGCAACGGCTAAGTACGACGATATTGGAGGTAAGGTAGAGCGGTACTCGTATGCGCTAACGAGGCTCGGCTCTCCAGACGGCCCCGCCCCTTTCGACAAAGCCGCCGAAGCGCCCTCTTGCGGCACAATACCTGAAAATTCAAAAGAAACTTCGGACCCTGCCGTCTCTTTTGAAAGTGCTGGTGAAAGCACCGGCGAAAGCGCCGGAAAAGAACCGGTGTAGCCACCCGCCTGCCGGAATATCCGTAATCCGCCTATCTAGTCGAAATATCGAAGAAAACAGAGCCACAGTTTGACTTGTTCGGCACTTTTGACATATTATGTTAGATTCCGCAGCTATACTGCGGAGTCGGGGCTAAGTTTTAAAACCTCACTGTTATAACCATAATGAAAAGTTGAGAATAGAAGAGGAAGGTCGAGATGAGTAAAAGAGCTTACAATGTCGCTATTGCCGGGGCGACCGGCATGGTCGGCGCAGAGTTATTGAAGATACTCGAAGAGCGGAACTTTCCAATCGGAGAGCTGAGGCTGCTGGCCTCGGAGCGCACCGCAGGCAGCAAGCTGAAGTTTAACGGCGAGGAGCATACGGTCGGGCTTTTAGAGGATGAGACCTTCGAGGGCATGGACATAGGGCTCTTCTCTCCGGGCGCGAGTGTTTCGAAGGTATACGCCCCAAAGGCGGCCGCCGCCGGTTGCGTTGTTGTGGACAACACCTCGGAGTTCAGAATGGACCCTGAGGTTCCGCTGGTCGTGCCGGAGGTCAACCCCGAGGCGATAGCCGGATATGAGAAGAAGGGGATAATTGCCAACCCCAACTGCTCGACCATACAGATGGTCGTGGCCCTGAAGCCGATTTACGACCACTTCGGCATCAAGCGCGTTGTTGTCTCGACCTACCAGTCGGTCTCAGGGGCCGGTAAAGAGGCCATGGACGAACTTACCGAGCAGATTCGCGCGCTCTTCAACATGTCCACTCCCGACAAGAAGGTCTTTCCGCACGTGATGGCCTTCAACTGCCTGCCGCAGATAGACGTCTTTTTAGAGGACGGCTATACGAAGGAGGAGGCGAAGATGGTCAACGAGACCAGAAAGATATTCGGTAACGAGAGTATGCTGATCAGCCCGACGGCTGTCAGGGTTCCGGTCTATGTCGGCCACTCGGAGTCGATCAATGTCGAGACCGAAGACGCCGTTACCGTTGAAGAGGTACGCGAGCTTCTTAGTAACTCTCCGGGCATAGAGGTTATTGACGATCCCGCAAAGGGGCTCTACCCTATGACGGTCGAATGCGCTGAGCAAGACGCCGTCTTTGTAGGCAGAATTCGCAACGACCCGACGGTGGAGCACGGAATAAACATGTGGGTCGTCTCGGACAACCTCAGAAAAGGCGCGGCCCTGAATACCATACAGATCGCCGAGATACTGGTCAGGGATTATCTCTAGGTGCCGGATAACAGTCGAGATAGTAGCAGCGTCGGTAGCCCAGATAGCAGTGATGACAGCAGTCCCGACAGTAGTGACGGCGGCAGAACTATAAAACTGACGCTCGAGTACGACGGCACGGAGTACGTCGGGTGGCAGGTGCAGAAGAACGGTAAAAGCGTTCAGAGCGCGGTCTCTAAAGCCGTAAGCACGTTGACGGGCGAAGAGATAACTGTTGCCGGAGCTTCAAGGACCGATTCGGGCGTGCATGCGCTCGCTCAATGCGCCGCGTTCGTGACTGAGAGCGCCATACCGGCAGCGGGGCTGATGGGCGGGCTCAACTCTCTTTTGCCCGAAGACATTGTCGTAACGGAAGCAATCGAGGTTCCGGCTTCTTTCGATCCGCGCCGCGACTCAAAGGGCAAGGTCTACCGTTACCTTGTGCTGAACCGGCCCTACCGCTCGGCTATGTGGAGACGCAAGAGCTGGTGGGTACGAAGGCCGCTCGACATAGAGCGGATGCGAAGAGCCGTACCGTTCTTCATAGGCAGAAAGGACTTTACCTCCTTCAGGGCAACAGGCTCTGATGCGCCGCACTCGGTGCGCGAGATAACGGCCCTTGAAATCATAGACAGAAGTGACGACACGCCGGGCCTGATTGAGTTCGAGGTGCGCGGCACGGCCTTTTTGCGCCACATGGTTCGTATAATGGCCGGTACGCTTGTAGCCGTTGGCGCGGGCTCCATAGAGCCCGAAGAGGTAGAGCGAATAATCGAAGCGAAGGACAGAGCAGCAGCGCCGGAGACCGCACCCGGCCACGGGCTCTGCCTTGTTCATATTGAATATTAGGCATACTTAAGAGCCGCTCTTTAAAGACCGCTCTTTTATGGAGGAGAGATGGAATTGACGCTTGGCCCTGTTCTCTTTGAATGGAAGAGGGAGGAACTTATTCGGTTCTACGACACCGTCGCCGAGATGGACGTAGATACCGTCTATCTTGGCGAGATGGTCTGCGACAAGCGGTGGCTCGGCGCCGAGACCATTTCCGAAATAGCCGAAAAGCTTACAAAGGCAGGCAAGAAGGTCGTGCTTTCTAGCCTCGTAGTGGTCTCTAACGAGACAGAGCTTGAGACTACGCGCGAGCTTGTGCGGCTGCCGTACGCGGTTGAGGCCAACGACATGTCGGTCTTCAATATGGTAGAGGCAGACAGCGCTAGAGACACAAAAGAGCTTAGGGCGGGCCCGCACATAACCACCTACAACGTGCCGAGCGTAGAGTTCTTGCAGAGCGTCGGAGTTGAGCACGTCACCTTCCCGGTGGAGTTGTCTGGCGAAGCGGTTGCCTTTAATATCGCAAAGACCGGCATAAAGGGCGAGGTCTTCGCCCACGGCAAAGTGCCGCTCGCCTTTTCGTGGAGGTGCTACACCTCAAGGGCGCACGGGCTCGACAAGTCCAACTGCGCGCACGACTGCGGACGCGACCCCGACGGCATGGAGATCAGCAGCGTGGAGGGCGAGCCGCTCTTTACGATAAACGGCACCACAATTCTCAGTGCCAAGACCTACTCGCTAATCGAGTTCACAGACGACATGGTTGCAAAGGGCGTTGCGGCTATTAGAATTTCTCCGCAGTCGATAGGGACCGCCGAGGCGGTAGAGACTTTTCGCTCCCGTTTAAGAGGAGAGATTTCCGTAGACGAGGCCGTAGAGCGGCTGCTCGCTCTTTCGCACAAAGTCGCAGGCACGGGCGGGCTCTGTAACGGCTGGTGGCTCGGGCGCGCGGGCAAGGAGTACGTAGGCGCAGAGGTTCCCGCACCTTAAAGAGTACGGAATTGGTTTTTTCAAACTGTAATAGAGAAGAGGAGGGTAGGGCATGGCTGACCTTATAGATAAGGCGATACTGCTCGGGCTCGGTCTTGAGAAGAAGCTCAAAGAGACGCTCGAAGAGGTGCAGAGTTCGAGAGATGAGGGCGCTAAACCTGCAGAGTCCGAAGAGGGTACGGAGACCGCCGAAGGCGCAGAGCCGCTGACCCCGCGCCAGATAATAGAGAACAGAGTGGTCGAAGACGGCTCGGCTGTCTTAAAGGAGCTGCTGACGGTGGTGACCTCGGCCAAGGAGAAGATAGAGTCTGAGATCATTTCCAACTCTTCGAGAGTGGCGGACAAGCTCCACGTTGCAACGGACATTGAGATGGATGTTGTGAAGGAGATGGCGCGCATAGCGAGAGAGAAGGTCGATAGTCTCGAAGCCAGAGTTGCCGAACTTGAGAAGAAGGCGGGCAAAGAATAAGCTTCTTTAGAGGCACGCATGGCTTGACACACGTACTTCAAACAAAGAGCAATTTTAAACGACACCCATGTATATAAAGAAACTGACAAACATCCGCCGGTTAAATAAAATCGTAGTAACGCTCGTGCGCTACGGCTTCGGCGGTCTTGTAACCGAGATGCGCCTCTTCCCGCTGCTCTCGCGCATAGAGCGGCTCTTCGTCTCGAAGAAGAAGCTCGGCCTCAGTACGCCCATCCGCGTGCGTCTTGTGCTCGAAGAACTCGGCCCGACCTTCATAAAGTTCGGCCAGATTGCCTCAACTCGCGCCGATATCCTGCCAACAGAGTGGGTCGAGGAGTTCAAGAAACTTCAGGACATGGTCCGGCCCTTTCCCTTCGAAGAGGTCAAGAAGGTCGTGGAGCATGAACTGAAGGGAACGCTCGTTGAGAAGTTCGCCACCTTCGAAGAGACCCCCCACGCCTCGGCCTCAATAGCCCAGGTTCACTTTGCGACGCTAAAAGACGGCACAGAGGTTGCCGTAAAGGTGAAGCGTCCGGGGATAGGCCGCATAATAGAGTCCGACATGTCGGTCATGGGCGTTGTAGCGGAACTGCTTCAGCGCTACGTGCCGCGCGCGCGGCGCTACCGCCCGCTTGAAGTGGTAGAGGAGTTTACGCGCGTAATAACCAACGAGCAGGACCTCACCATAGAGGGCGCGGCCATAGGCCGCTTCTACAAGATCTTTAAAGAGAACCCGAGGATACAGATACCGAAGGTCTACTGGGACTGGACCACCGAAGGGGTGCTGACGATGGAGCGCGTCTACGGCACGCCGATAGACGAGCTAGAGACTCTTCGCGCCAAGGGAATCGACATAAAGAGGGCCGCCGTAGAGGGTCTCGAAATCTTCTTCACGCAGGTCTTCGAACACGGCATCTTTCACGCCGACCTCCATCCGGGAAATATCTTTATCCGCGACGACGGGGTTATCATCTACCTCGACTTCGGTATAGTCGGCAGGCTGGACCGCAAACTCAGAAAGTACCTCGCCTCGATGTTATATTACATCGTCCGCGAAGACTACTACCGCATGGCGATAGTCCACAGAGACATGGGGCTCATTGCTCCGGGCGTAGACTTGGGGGAGTTCGAAGAAGCGCTTCGCGTTATAGTCGAGCCGATACTCGGGGCGAAGCTCGAACATATAGACATCTCCACGCTCCTTATGAAGCTCTTGCAGACCGCGCGCCGTTTCGAGATGAGACTTCAGCCGAACCTGCTTCTGCTGCAAAAATCGATGGTCATAATAGAGGGCGTCGGCCGCCAGCTCTACCCCGATATCGACATGTGGGAAGTAACAAAGCCGATGGTCTACAAGTGGATGCTCAAAGAGAAGCTCTCGCCAAAGTCAGTTGCAGGCAAGGCGAGCGAGCATGTCGAAGAGATCGCCGGGGCCGCTCTCTCCATTCCGTACAACATGAACGACTTTTTCGAGAAGGGCGCGAACGGAGACCTAACCTTCGGCTTCGTGCCCCACGGCATAGAGCCGGTACTCGACGAGATACAGGCAACCGGAAAGCGCACCTCGCGTGCGTTGCTTACCGGCTCTCTGGTTATCGCAGGCACGCTCTCGGCGGCCCTATCCGGTCCCGACTCGTTTGCCGTCTTAGGGGTTCCGGTCTTGTCCATCGTGCTCTTTGCCGGAGCCGTACTGCTCGGAATCAGGACGGCGGGTACGCGCGCATGACCAGATTAGCAGAACGGAGTTACAGATGACAAAGAAGACGACGAACTTCGGTAAAGAGGTTATTGCTGAAGATGAGAAGCGGGGGCGCGTAGCCGAGGTCTTCGACTCCGTGGCCTCGAAGTACGACCTCATGAACGACCTTATGAGCGCCGGAGCGCACAGGCTCTGGAAGCGGATGGTCGCGGCAGACACCGGGCTAAAACCCGGCCAGAGCGCTTTAGACGTAGCGGGCGGCACCGCCGACATTGCGCTCTTAATGGCCGACAAGGTCGGTAAATCCGGTCGGGTGGTCGTCTACGACATAAACGGCGAGATGCTGAAATACGGCAGGGAGAAGGTCATCGACAAAGGCCATCTTAGCGACATGCAGTTCATACAGGGCAATGCAGAAGATATCTCTTTTGCAGACAACACCTTTGAAGTGGCGACCGTCGGTTTCGGCATAAGGAACGTAACGCATCTGGCCAAAGCGCTCGGCGAGATGACAAGAGTCGTAAAGCCCGGCGGACGCGTTATCTGCCTCGAATTCTCGCATCCGAGAAGCGCGCTCTTTCGCGCCATCTACGACGCCTACTCCATAAACGTGCTGCCTAACGTCGGTTCGGCAATCACCGGAGACCGCGCGGCCTACGTCTACCTCCACGAATCGATACGCAAGTTCCCAACGCAAGAAGAGCTGAAAGCAACTATGGAGTCGGTCGGGCTCTACAGGGTGCGGTACTACAACATACTCAACGGCATCGCAGCCGTCCACATCGGCTACAAAGTCTAGCTGCTCCGCACCCATTACGCATGGAGCGCCCACTCCGCGTGGGGGCGTAATTTGTAAGTTGCTTGGTCGGCTGGAAAGTGCTCTGTGGCTTATTGGCACGGACGGGTTTGTGAAATACGCTCCATGCGTAATGGCTTCGCGTGGGAGCGTGTATTTGAAAGTTGCATGGTCGGCATAATAAGCCATCGAGGTTTTGGGTAAAGCGCAGGGACAAACATTTTAAGATATACTGTAAGGTAGAAGGTTTACAGAGGTTATTGGTACAGATGGGTAGAGACGACAGCACAAACAGGTTCGAGCGCGCGGGGCTTTCGGGGCTTCGCTTCGGTTTGAAGGCCACCCCGCTCCTCTTCGAGGCGATGGCCGCAGCCGTTATGCTCAAGAAGGTGGTTGCCGACAACCCGGCTTTTGCCCAAAAACTTGGTGCGCTCGACGGGAAACTCTTCTGGTTCGAGGCAACGGACATCAATAAAGGCTTCTTTCTGAAGATCGAAAAGAAGAGTATCAAGGTCGAGCTTCACAATACGACCGAGCCGGACGTTACCATGAAGGGTACGGTGGCGGTGCTCGTCGACCTCTTCCTCGGAAGAGTAGACCCCGATACGGTCTTCTTCTCGCGCAGGCTCGAAATCACCGGCGACACCTCCGTGGCCATACACTTCAAGAACATACTTGCCGCACTCGACTAGCCATTGCGCACCCACTTCGCGTGGGGGCGTATTTTGTGATTTGCTGTAGGAGGTCGAGCGGTAGAAGAGGTATACGCACGGATGGGTTTGAAT
>JADFVP010000025.1 GCA_015222595.1 Pseudomonadota bacterium | reverse complement strand
GTGATAGGAAGAGCGCCGCAGCCGGAAAACAGCATGCCTAGCGAGAGTACGGCGGCAAAAGATACTCTCCTCAGTCTCTTGGTGATCATAATCCCGTTCCCTCCATGCGGCAGGTATAAAAGCTTTATATCGGCCGGTTCTCGACCGTATGTCTTTCTCGACCCAATAATGGAGGCAAGTATACCACAACACGAATCTAATACACAAAAAAAACCGGCCCCGTTTTAAGGGGCCGGTCGATACGGTTTTGCGGTTATTTTCAAACCTCGGTTCTAGCTGCAGGCGCTATTCCCGGCTCCGGTTCTGCCGGTTCTATAAGATCTGCGCATGGCAACATAGAGCAGGTACGTTACCGTCAGGTAGCCCAGGTACCCGCCCATCTCTACTAGCGACGGGCGACCGGTGTAGCCAAAGAGCGAGTTAAGTAAAGACCCGGTTGTGCTCGACTTGTTCATGAGCCAGGAGATATCGTAAATATGGTCTATTACCGGAGAGATCAGCCCGGCCTGCTGAAACTCAAGCAGTGCGTGCGAGAAGAGCCCTGCGGCAAAGAGCACCAGCATGGCGGTGGTTACCCTGAAGAAGGTCTTTATGTTTACGAGCCTTGAGCCCTTAAAGACGCTGTAAGAGAGTATGAGCGCCAGTGCGACGCCTGTTAGCGCCCCGGAGAGGCTCGCGCCTCCTGTGGAGGAGGCGGCATTTAGAAAGATCGCGGTCTCAAAGCCCTCTCTCATAACTGCCATAGAAATCAGGAGCACAATACCGGCTGCGCCCCATGCTCCTGAGGAGCCGAGTTCGGTGGCGCGTTCCGCCTTCTGAGCGATTTCGTTAGATAGATTTCTTGTCGAGAAGATCCAGACGACCATCCATGTTATGAAGAGAACGGCTGTTAGCATCATAACGCCTTCGACTATCTTCTCGCTCGGCCCCGTTAGTCCGCCCATGACGGACTCGACTACGACTGCGAGCAATACAGAGCACAGCACGCCGAGACCGACGCCTGTCCAGACAGCCTTTACGTAAGAGAGCTTGCCGGTTCTTTTAAGGTATGCCAGCACGATTATAACTACGAGTGCGGCCTCGAAGACCTCTCTGAATGTGATGATTGCGCTTGCCAGCATGGCCTTGCTCCTTTCTGCTCTATGGCGTTCTCTGTTAGACTCCGTCGCTTCTATATTACCCGGATACGATTACCCGTTTGTGCGGTACGGGCTCCTCCGGTGCCTTTACAGGCTGCCGCCTGATCTTGCGTCTGTCTTCCGAGCCTGCCTTAGGCACCGCCGTAATACCCGCCATGAGCATTAGGATTGTGTACAGTATACTGAATTTGAAAACCAAAGTCAAGTGAAAATGCAATTCATTTTCAATCAGTTCACCTCCCTGCCATACCCCTCTTCTTGGACCCGTTTACCGTGTAAGTCGTTGATAAGATAACTGCTCTATAGAACCGGGCCAGTGAAGACGGGGGTCGGATGAGCGGACTTAACACCAACCCGACAGTATAGAGAATCGGCAGATAGAGGAAGAAAATCTATAAAAACCCTTGACAAAAATAAATGAATCAACTATAAAAAGATAATCTATTCAAATATGAGCTTATTCATTAATCGATTCATCCATAAAGAAACAGCCTAATATGCAGCTATTTATAGCGGGTTAAGATGGCACCTACGGGATTAAGAGAGAGAAAGAAGCGCCGGACAGAGGCGTCGATTGTCGAGGCGGCCTTCGGCCTCTTTAACGAGCGCGGCTTCGAGGCTGCGACCATCGCCGAAGTAGCCGAGCGCGCCGAGGCGGCCGTAGGCACGCTCTACAACTACTTCGAGTCGAAGAGCCATATTCTCGTTGCCGTACTTCTGGCGGAAACAAAGAAGTACGCAGAGCAGGCCGCAGAACAGGCCGCCCGGACTACCCATACTATAAAGAACAGTAGCGCCGGGGGCCTCTCAGCCGTACGCGCGCGCCTCATGGCCTACTCGGACGCTTACCTGGAGAGCTACTCCTCCCACTCAAGACAACTCTGGCTGGAGATGTTCTCAGGACTCTTTAAAGGGCGCGCCCGGGCCGACGAACTCTTCAGCTCGGACTCGAACGCTCTTGGGCCCATCTCCACGCTCATCACACCTGTAGAGCTTACCGACGGAGCAACCGAGGGCGTCGGGGCAACGGCAATGCACCTGCGCGAGGCGCTGACCATCCACTCGGTCATAATGGCTGCGCTGCTTCAGTACATCACCGACGAGCGGGTAGGGCTCGATGAGGCCAAAAGGGTAGCTAGAGAGCGTATCCGGCAGCTCGCCTCAAGGGGCTAGCAGATGCCCGGAGAGATAAAAGTTTAATAGAAAACAGAATGAAGGAGGGCAGATGAACAAAAAGAGAAGGCGCTTCGATCCCGCATACCGAAGTCCGATGACAATGGCCTATGCCAGAAGGATGGTCGGGGCGGTACTGCTGCTTGGGGCCATAAGCCTCTTCCACCAGATGTACGGCCACCTCCACGGCTACTCCAAGCCGTTAGGGGCCATCTCAGGCCTCACCGTGCTCGGAGCCGCGCTCCTTACGGTTCTGCCATGGAGAGCCTATCAGTTAAAGGGGCAGCGGGCCGGGCTCTACTGGATAATTTTTCTGAGCTTCAGCTGGTGGTTCCTGGCAATTGGGATGTACGACGGGCTCTGGAACCAGATACTCTTAAGGGCAGCAAACGCAGTAGGCCTGGTCTCAGTTAGCTCTTCCACACCGGCAACCGGAGATATACTCTTTACGCTCACAGGCGTGGCTCAGTTCTTCTTTGCGATGCCGGTCGGGGTCTACACGTGGATGCTGGTAAGAGAAGAGTCCTCAACGCGCGCGCCTTCAGAGAGCTTCCGCTTTATGGAGCTTTCTTGAGCGTCACCTGAGGGGCCCTGAACCACCTGAGGCGAAGAGCATTTGAGAGCACTGAGACGGACGAGAGCGCCATTGCCGCAGCAGCAAATACCGGGCTCATAAGTATTCCGAAGAAGGGGTAGAGCACCCCGGCAGCAACGGGAATGAGGGCCGCATTGTAGAAGAAGGCCCAGAAAAGGTTCTGGCGAATATTACCGATAGTCGCGCGAGAGAGCGCCATGGCCGTAACAACGGCTGAGATGTCGCCGCCAATAAGAGTAATGTCCGACGCCTCGATAGCAACGTCGGTGCCGGTGCCGATAGCGATACCGACATCTGCTCTGGCCAGAGCCGGGGCGTCGTTAATGCCATCTCCTACCATAGCAACTACCCTTCCTCCCTCCTGCAACTTTGCTACCCGTGCTGCCTTCTCACCCGGCAGCACGGGGGCTTCCACCCTCTCGATGCCCGCCTCTCTAGCTACTGCCATAGCCGTGGCGTGGTTGTCTCCAGAGAGCATCACCACCGTAAGGCCCATTTTGTGAAAAGCCTCTACCGCCCCTTTAGACGTCTCCTTTAAGACATCTGCTATTGCCGCAACTCCGGCAATTCGGCCTCCAACGGCAATATAGACGGCAGTACGCCCAAGGTTCGATAGGCGAACAACCTCCGCGTCGAACTCATCGCACTCAACACCTCTTTCGTCCATAAAGCTCCTGTTACCGATCAAGACATCTTTGCTATCGACCGAAGCGCTTATCCCCTGCCCCTGAACAGCCGCAAAGGCCGTCGGTTGAACAACACCAACGCCTCGTTCTTTGGCGAGAGCTAAAAGCGCAGAGGCTGCCGGATGCTCAGAGCCCTGCTCTGCCGAGGCGGCAAAGAAGAGCAACTCCGTGTCCGTCATGCCGGACACGGGCAGAAGGTCGGTTATCACGGGCTTTCCGACCGTCAGGGTTCCGGTCTTGTCGAGCACAATGACATCGAGCTTGCGCACGGTCTCAAGAGCGTCGGCCCCGCGTATCAGTATGCCGTTCTCAGCACCTTTACCGAGCCCTACCATTATTGAGGTCGGTGTGGCGAGCCCAAGAGCGCACGGGCAGGCGACGATCAAGACGGAAACAAAGTTCAGGAGCGCATGCGTTAGCGCGGGCTCCGGGCCGAGCGCGCTCCAGACGACAAAGGTAACGGCGGCAATTATTATAACGGC
>JADFVP010000141.1 GCA_015222595.1 Pseudomonadota bacterium | reverse complement strand
GTCATAGAGTACCGGATTACACATAAAGACGGCAAACCACGACATGTTTACGAAAAGGGAATAGGTGTCTTCGACAAAACAGGGAAGCTTCAGTGGCTAGACGGAGCCATCTACGACATTACCGAACAGAAGATAGCCGAGGAGGCGCTTGCCGACTATAGAGAGCACCTTGAGGAGCTGATAGAGACGCGCACAATGGCCCTCCAGCTAGAGATAACGACACGAATAGAGGCAGAAAAGAGCCTAACGGAGAGCAAAGACCTGCTCAATGCGCTCAGCCACGCCCAGGCCGAGTTCATCGCCGATACCAACCCCGTAAACATATTCAACGACCTTCTCGACTCGCTGCTGTCTCTAACCGGCAGCGAGTACGGTTTTATCGCACGAATACTCCACAACGCAGGCGGTGAACCGTACCTCAAGAACTTCGCCACAACCAATATCGCATGGGACAGCGCAACAGAGGAGTTCTACGAAAAGCATGCGGCAGAGGGACTTGAGTTCACCAGCATGGATACGCTCTTCGGGGCAGTGGTCTTAACGGGCGAGCCGGTAATAGCGAACGACCCGAAGAACGATCCGCGAGCCAAAGGCATTCCCGCTGGACACCCACCGCTTAATGCCTTCCTCGGTCTGCCGTTCTACTCCGGAGATAAGCTGATAGGCATGGCAGGTCTCTCTAACCGCAAGGGTGGATACGACAGCGCAATAGTCGATTTCCTCAAGCCCTTTGCCAGCACATGCGCCAATATTATAGAAGGTTACAACAACAGCCTGAAGCAGTCGCACGCCGAGGTTGCCCTCAAGGAGAGCGAGAAGCGGTACCGTCACCTGTTCGAGAACATGAACGATGCCGCCTTTCTTGCAGAGGTGGACAGCGGAACCATTATCGGCACTAACAGGGCGGCAGAGACGCTGCTCGGGCGTACACGCGAAGAGATAATAGGCCTGCACCAGAGCGAACTCCAGCCTAAAGAGCAGCTCAACGAGTGCAAAAACATCTTCAATGAGCACAGCTCGCAGGAGACTGCCACTGCCTACGAGTGCGAGGTTGTGCACGCCGACGGTTCGATAATTCTGGTAGACATAAGCGCATCGACCTTCAGTATTGGAGGCAACAGACTCGTTCTCGGTATCTTCCACGACATAACCGTGCGCAAGCAGATGGAGCAAGAGATACAGAAGGGCCAGAAACTCGAAAGCCTCGGGCTCTTGGCCGGAGGCATAGCCCACGACTTCAACAACCTTCTTACGGCGATAATGGGCAACGTCTCTTTCTCACTCCACTTTCTTAAAAAGGAGGACAAACTCTACAACAGGCTCGTAGAGGCTGAAAAGGCAACCATGAGGGCGCGCGATCTCACCAAGCAGCTTATTACCTTCGCTAAGGGTGGGGCTCCGATTACCGAGACGATAGATATAGCAGAGATGATAGAAGAGTCCACCGGGTTTGCGCTAAGAGGCTCCAACGTGAAGTACACTCTGAAGATAGCCCCCGGAACCTCTGCCATAGAGGCCGACCCGGGCCAGATCAACCAGGTGCTCAACAACCTGATAATAAATGGAGACCAGTCCATGCCCGAAGGCGGCACTATAAATATTAGTGCGGAAAGTATCGATCTGGGCGACGGCGTTGCTCCCCTGCCACGCGGACGGTACGTCAAGATCTCAATAACGGACGAGGGGGCCGGAATACCAGAGAAACACCTACAGAAGATATTCGACCCGTACTTCAGCACCAAGCAGAAGGGCAGCGGACTCGGACTCGCATCGACCTACTCGATCATCGAAAAGCACCTCGGCCATATAGACGTAGAGTCGGAAGTAGGCACAGGCACCACCTTCACCATCTACCTGCCCGCCTCGAACAAAAAAGCTGCAAGGGGCGACAACAAAGAGTCCAGGTGCACCGAAGGAGCAGGCCGAGTACTGGTAATGGACGATGAAGAGATCATACAGGACCTTATAGGAGAGTTCCTCACAAGCCTCGGCTACACGGTAGAGAGCGCCTACGACGGGGCAAAGACACTGGAGCTCTACACCGACGCCGAGAAAGCAGGCGAGCCGTTCGACATTGTAATAATGGATCTTACAATACCCGGAGGCGTGGGCGGCAAAGAGACCATAAAGAGCCTTCTGGAGATCGCCCCCGACGCAAAGGCCATAGTATCGAGCGGATACTCGCAAGACCCCATAATGGCGGAGTTCAAGACGTACGGATTCAAGGGCGTGGTGGCAAAGCCGTACCGTCTCGACGAACTCGCTTCGGTAGTAAAGTCCGTCATCTCTTCCTCGGACGATTAAACGGTACCCAAAAAAAAGAGCACGGGCCCCACGCGTCTCGCGTCTCAAAGAGACCGCGCCTTCGGCGAATTATGAGCCAAATTGTTGACAACCCGTCTTTCTCTGCTACTATTAAATTTCACTATATAGAAGCAGGTGTACGCCTAACTATGGTGTTAGTTCATCTTATAATGAACAGTTCACAAATTAATCAGCCGCACATAAATTAACCGAATTAAATCAAAAGGAGAGTAAATCATGGACAGAGCAGGAGCAGTTACCTTTAAAGGAACCCCGCTGACGCTTGTCGGAGCAGAGCTGAGCGCAGGCATGGCAGCACCGGATTTTACAATCATAAACAACAAGCTTGAGGAGTTCAGCCTGAAAGACCTGGCCGGAAGCGTCGCCATCATATCCGTTACCCCATCGCTAGACACCCCCGTATGCGACGCCCAGGCGCGCCGCTTTAACACGGAGGCTTTGAAACTCGGAGATAGCATCAAGGTTGTCAACGTAAGCATGGACCTGCCCTTTGCCGCCACAAAATTCTGTTCCACTGCCGGCATAGAGAACGTTACGACTCTGTCCGACCACAGAGACGCCTCCTTCGGCACGGCCTACGGACTTCTCATAAAGGAACTCAGGCTCTTGAACCGTGCTATCATGGTAATAGACGCCACCGGAACCATAAAGCACTTTGAGATGCCTACCGAGATGACCTCTGAGGTGAACTTCGACGCGGCCCTCAGCGCGGCAAACGAGCTTATGTCCGGCGCCTGATCCCGGAATTAAAGTGTGACGGAACTAAAAAAGGTTCATGCCCCTCTCTACATGAGTAATGAGGGCATGAACCTTTTTTTATATTTTAGTTGTCTCTTGTCTAAGATAGAAACAGGCAGAACGTACAGCTTATTGCCTCCTCCTCTCCCGCCAGTTACATGATGTCTCCGGCAAACTTGGCAACAAACTCACGCAGCCGCACCACCTCTTTTTGCGTCAGAACCTGCATGGTTCCGGCGGCCTCCACATTCTCCTTTAACTGCTTCAGATCGTCGCACCCAATGGCTACCGTTGCCACCGGCTGTGTAAGGGCGTAACTGACCAGAAGCCTGGCAGGGGCGTTGAGCATACCGTCGAGCATGACATCAATACCGATAATACCCATGTCCTGAGCGCTCGCCACAGGCACTACCACCTCTACAAAAGAGTCCTCCGAGGGGTCTGCTGGGTTGACCGGTATCATCACGGTATCGAACTCAAAGGTCTCAAGACACCTCTTTATCACCATCGGGTCGTGCTGGCCGTGAACCCCTATGAACCGAACAGTTCCGTTCTTTTTGGCCTCCACTAATGCCTCTATTGCGCCTCCGGGCCCGAAGATGGCGTCAACATCCTTAGCGGTCCTTACGTCTTCTAGCTGCCAAAGATCTAGAAAATCGGTCTCAAGCACGCTCAAACTTTTTTTCAGGTCCGCCTCTGCCCCGGCCCTGTCTCGCGCCCCGGTCTTGGAGCTAAGAAATACGTCGTCTCTTCTCCCCTGAAGCGCTCTGCCGTAGTACGTCTCACTCGCTCCGTTACTCCGGGAGGCGTCGAAAAAGTTGACGCCGAGATCGAGCGCAGAGCGGATCATTATAGAGGCCTCAACGTCCCGGCCCGTACTCTTCATAAGGCCTCTGGCGCCGAATCCAAAGACGCTGAGCTGTACTTTTGTCTTGCCGAGTTGCCTCTTTAACAGTGTAATCGGCTCGGATTCTTCACAGCAACCGTCGCCGGTATGTTCATGATTGTCGTGCATCTGTTCTGCTCTCCATTAAATTAAGTCCGTCAATTAAGTCGGTCGATTAAATCCGGTCAAGTTTTCAAGGTCTATCTAACTATAGATTATCCAGCCTATAGATTATCCGGTCTGAGAATTATATCAGCCTTTTACGGGCTGTCTATGCTTTTTTGCTCTTTTTTGTAATGGATACTGGTCGTGCGGTGGGTATATTCGTACGGTGGAGATAAAAGAAAGGAACGGTTATACCATCATAAAAGGGGCGCAATGAGGGGGAAGGTGAACAGATGCCAGCCGGTCAGCCGGACTAGGCGACGGAACCGATTTCAGGCAGATATACCTTGAAGGTCGAGCCAACGCCCTCTGTGCTCTCAAGCTCAAGCCTGCCGCCATGCGCCGCGATAATTGAACTTACGATAGCGAGCCCTAGCCCGCTCCCGACCGTCTGTTCGCGGCTTGTATCCACTCTGTAGAAACGGTCGAAGACCTTGGCCTGATCTTCGGTGGTGATTCCTATTCCGGTATCTCTTATAACCACTACAGCGTTCTCACCCTCTTTAGCAACGCTCACATCTACCCTGCCGCCGCTCTTGTTATACTTAACGCCGTTCTCCACCAGGTTCGTAAAGACCTCTGTAAGCCCCTCCTTGTCGCCACACACGGAGACCTCGGTGCCGGACAGGATTATATCTATGCCTTTTGTCTCAGCAGCGCCTGTGAGAAGGTTAACAACGTCTTGCACCACCCCAAAAACATCAACCTCCCTCAGTTTCAGCTGAACGGTCTTGCTGTCGAGTCTTGATATAACGAGGATCCTGTTGATGATCTCGCTAAGCCTGTTAACGGCGCTACCCATCTTGGTTATGGCGGCCCTGTACTCCTCTTCGGTCCTGTTCCTGCTGAGAGTAATATCGCAGTAGCTCTTGATAATTGTGGTAGGTGTACGGAGTTCGTGCGAGGCGTCGGAAAGGAACTGCTTCTGCTTGTCGAACGAGTTTTCGAGGCTTCCGAGCATCACATTGAAGCTCTCGGCCAGCGGCCTTACCTCCGTGCACATAAGGCTCGCATCGACCCTCTCGTCCAGCTTCTCTTCCGTTATCTCGCCCACCTTCTCGGAAAAGAGCCTGAGCGGCCCCAGAGCCAACCGGGTTACTATAAAGACGCCTAAACCGCAGACAAAAAAGACTAGCGGGTAGGCCATAAGGATCATCTTTCTAAAAGAGCTTAAGAGCAGGTTCGTGTCGTCGAGCGTATCGCCTGCCTGGAAGATATAGGTGCCGGCTTCGAACTCGAACGCCTTGCTAAAGAGCCGTATAGGCCTACCGGTGGGCCCGTCGACTATGTCATAAACCCCTTCGGCCCCTGGTATGACAATGGGCAGCATGGCATCGGCGAGGTAGAGCGACGGAGAGTTGGTGACTATCTCTCCGTCGTGCGTAAGGATCTGAAAGTACCGCCCGGAGAGCATATCGGCATACTCACCGCTGGCGGCCCCGGTAATCTCATAAAGTTCCGGTTCGAGCTGTCCGTGCTTCTCTTCCGTGGCGGCAAGGCTGGCCAGCATGCCGACCTCCGAGGAGATGTGGCTGTCGACAAAGCCGATAGCAACCCCTTCGAGCTTATAGTAGAGGGTCAGCTCAAGGCCGGTAAAGACCAGCGCAAAGAGCACAAGAGACCATATTATGAGCTTAAGCTTTATAGAGTTGAACATGGACACCGCGAAAGGGTTACTTTGTTTCGGAAACTTCGGTGGTTTCGGTGGCTTCGGATTTCAGCATATATCCGGCGCCCCGCACGGTCTGGATAAGCTGTGTCTTGAAACCCTTATCGACCTTGTTGCGCAGGTAATTTATATAGACATCTACTACGTTGGAGTCCATCTCTGTCTCTTCGTGGTAGATATGCTCCACTATATCGCTACGGCTGAGGACCGAATCTTTATTGTAGGCAAGGTACTCCAGCAGCGCGTACTCGCGCGCCGAGAGCTTTATATCGGTTCCTTCGCGCTTTACCTCGTGGCTGGCCGTATTGATCTCAAGGCTGTCGATACGAAGCACAGCCTCTTTAGCCTCTCCCTTGCGCCGCAGCAGAGAGCGAACCCTGGCCAGCAACTCGTCGAACTCGAAAGGCTTTGTCAGGTAGTCGTCGGCACCGGTATCGAGCCCCTTTATCTTATCGAGCAGAGCGTCCCTTGCGGTCAGCAGTATTACAGGCGTTAGAATGGATTTGCGCCTGAGGGTGCTGAGCACCGTAAGGCCGTCTATCACCGGCAGCATAATGTCGAGAATTATGGCGTCTATAGGAAAGTTCTCCGCCATATAGAGCCCCTCTTCGCCGTCGTGGGCAACGTCAACTATGTAGCCTTCTTCCTCAAGCCCCTGGGCTACTATTCCGGCCAGATCTTTTTCGTCTTCTACAAGTAGTAATCTCATATTTATATTCCAAGCATCGATTAAGTTACAAGTATCGGTAAATTACAAATATCAGCCCAAGCATGAGCCCCCTATACTCCTTTATAATAACACGGTTACATTCATTGTCAACGTAGCGTAGAAGGTGCTCTCCAACGGCACTCAGCGCTGAGGCTCTCAGCCCACTGAACAGGCCAACATATAGAGAATAGACCCAAATAGAAAGGTTCGCAAAGAGGGTAGCGGTGTAAACGGCGGCCGGAGCAGTTGCAACTAAAATTATAGAGCACGAAATATTAAAGCATGATTAGAGCCGGGTCGTATTTTTACTCATTAAAATCATTATTTACGGTTGTCTAAGGCCTATGATCGATGGTATATTTATACAGCTCTTCCGTGATGAAAAATAGTAAAAAAGGGAGCTCCCGAACCTCTATTCCCAAGCTCCAGCCAAGGCCGCAGGGGCTAAAGCCGACAGTGGCGCAAAGCCGTTCAGAGGTAGAAAAGCTCAAGAGACTAAACTTTTCCCGATTTGTGCCGATAAGATATTAATCATCGGTACAACAAAAATTTTATAGAATCGCTCTACCGCTATAAAGAGCCCGCACTGCGGTCAACACTGTTGGCCAACCTTATGCACGCTCTTTTTATAGCTATACTGTCGCCTGATGCGGTTTAAGCCGCGCTCCGGCGCAAGTAACAAGAACCTAGATTCTGATGATTAGGAACCGGAACCCGATAACATGACCACACTTCATAACACAGCCGCAGAAGAATTATTGAGACCGCTCTACGATTTCACCTCCAAGGCCTCGTCTTCGCTCAATATTCAGACACTTATGACGCACTTCTTCAATATACTGTCGAAAGAGATTGAGTTCGACATAGGGGTCTTTTTTGTTGTGGACGACGATCAGGTCGAAACGCGCGCCTATGTCAGGCCGTGGATAGACAGAGCCGTTGGCAGCAGGTTCGCAAGTAGAGTGCTCGACCGGGCAAAACCTGCCTTCCCTGCCATAAAGAACAGAACTCTCGACAACCGGGCCTGCTCCGTACTGCACGGGTCGGGCAAGAGCGGGGCTGCAGCGGAGCCTACCGAATACGACGATACAATGGTTACAAATTTAGCGCTAACGTGCTGGGGCAAACCGTGCGGCATGATCGCCCTCGCCTCGACAACGAACATTTCAACAGAAAAGAGTAACGCCCTTATAGGCGCGATGGCCGAACACCTTACGGCCGTCATCGAGCGTCTCTTTACGCGCCAGGACATAGAGCGCAAGAAGCTCTCCAACATACTCTGCTCCATGACCGAAGGGGTCTACCTCTTTGATGCCGACGGCTCCTTCGTCTCTATAAACCCGAAGGGCATGGACCTTATCACGAATCTGTGCGAATTCGATACCGAGTGTATTACAAAGTCGCTCTCTTCGACCGACATGCTCTGCCTCCACGCATCGAACTGCAACTTCGCCGCCTTTTTAGAGAAGGTCCGTAACCTGAGCGAACAGGAGAAGACCGGCACGTTCAGGGACGAGGTGCAGAACTCGGCAGGCAAGACGCTCGCGCTAACTGCCACGAGCCTCTCTCATGACGAGGGGTGGCAGTACGGCCACGTAATTACCGCCAAAGACATAACCGAAGAGCGGATGCTGCAAAAGAAGATGATACATTCAAGCAAGCTCGCCTCCTTAGGCGAGATGGCCGCAGGAATCGCGCACGAAATTAACAACCCGCTCCAGTCCATTCTGCTCAACATAGAGATGCTCGGCACGACGCTCGACGGGTCCGGCAACAAGCGGCTCGAACGGGTCTTCGAAGGGGTTTCGCGGATACGCGCAATAGTAAAAGACCTTCTGATCTTCGCCCGCGAAGATACCACCGACGCCCAGAATGTGGATCTCAATATCGTTATCGAAAAAGGAACCGACATAATGAGGCACCAGCTGAAGCTGGCCAACGTCAACGTGCGGCTCGACCTCGAGAAGAGACCCCTTATAGTCAGCTGCAACCGCAACCTCTTCCAGCAAGTTATCATCAACCTCTTCCAGAACGCCAAGGACGCCATAGAAGAGTCGAAGACCGGCTCAACGGTCTCCATCAGCTCCAGGCTCACCGACGACAATACGGTAACGGTAGAGGTCACGGACGACGGCCCTGGCATTCCCGATGAGATAATGACAAAGATCTTCGAGCCGTTTCTTACGACCAAGGATGTCGGCAAGGGCACCGGGCTAGGCCTTAGCGTAAGCCGCAAAATAATCGAGGGCATGAGCGGAACCCTTACGGTCGAATCGAAGCCGGGCAGCCACACGACCTTCAGTATAGCCATACCGCACAAGAGTACCGTAATAGACGAACGGCGCAGCCGCAGGCACCGTGAACCGACTTACGACAAGCTCGCCAACCTGTCGGTACTGATGGTGGACGACGAACACGAAGTGCTGCACTCCGTGTGCGACTCTATCTCGGCGCACGTTGGCACCATAGAGACCTCCAACGACTCCGCCAGCGCATATGAAAGAATCAAGGAGCGCGATTACGACATACTGCTTCTCGACATAAGAATGCCCGGAATGGACGGCACGGAGCTGTATCAGAAGATTATCGAACTAAAACCAGCACTCGGCAGCAGGGTGCTCTTCTTATCAGGAGACATCGAGGGCGAAGAGACCGCAGAGTTCTTAAGAGAGAGCAAATGCAGGTACCTTCCGAAGCCCTTCACATCAAAAGAGCTTCTAATGATGATGTGTGAGATTGCGGCGAAACCTACAAAGAGAACAAAGGCGCCAACAACAGTAAAAGGAGCAGGCCTGAATGGATAGCGCATACGCACTAAACGAAGAGAAAGAACTGTTAAGAGAGAGAGTCGTCGGCATGGCCAACCTCTCTACCATCCCTATAACTCTCAAACATGTTCTCGAAGTAGTCGAGAACGAGAACTCGTCCACATCCGATCTCGTAAAGGTCGTGGAGCAGGACCAGTCACTGGCCACTAAGGTTCTCGCTGTTGCAAACAGCGCCTTCTACGGCTACGGAGGCCGCGTGAAGAGCATCTCGCAGGCAGCGGTCATACTGGGGTTCAATATGGTACGAAACCTGGCTATCTCGGTCTCGCTCTTCGATACGACCGACAAGAAGGCCGCAAAGTTTCTGACCGGGCTCTGGCGCCACTCTTTCGAGGTAGCCTCGGTCTCTGCGCTTCTGGCCGACAGAACCGGGCTCGGCAGGAAAGATAACGCCTTTCTAGCCGGACTTATCAGCGACATAGGCCGAGTTATCCTCTACCAGATATTCGAGTCCGAGTACTTGGACGTCTACGGTGACGGAGGCGAAGGGGTGCTGGAGCGCGAAGTAGCCGCATTCGGCGCAACGCACTCCGAAGTAGGCGCGTGGTTTGCAGAGGGCTTCCGCTTTCAGAAAGAGTGCTCCCTTACTATAGAAGAGCACCACTGCCCTGAGAAGCTGCTCAGTTCCATACGTTCGGGTTCACACCCGCTAGTGGCGCTAGTCTACCTCGCAGACGTTATCGTCTCGGAGCAAAAGAGCGGCTCTGCCGTAGACATAATCATCTCTCCCGAACATGACGCCATTATGGAAGCGGTCTACCTCGATCCGGAGTCCATGGCAGAGGTTCGAGCCGAATACCTCGAAATGGCCAATAGCATCAACTCCATCTTCTAAGTCCGACTACGCTTTACACTCACTGGTTTCACACTCACTCTCTCGCTCACTCTCACTACCGAACATAGCTGCTTACTTATACTCGACCGGTCTATTGGTGCGCGCATGTACCGAAAGTGTGCTACCCTCTCTTTATGAACAAGAGCTTTATAAAGAAGAGAGCCGTAGCCGCGCTTAAGTATCATGAGCTGAGCAAGCACCACGCCGACCGGTATGCCGATGGGCCAAACGGGCTCGACTTTACAAACCAGCCGATGCCCTTTAGCCGATACGCAGGCGCACCCAATGTGGCTCTGCCGCTTCTCGAATCCGCCCCGGCCAGTATGCTCGACGAGCTCTACGAACGAGGCGCCGACGGCTCTGAACTCGTAGCAGCAGAGCCCGTAACAGTAGAAAATGTCGCCGCGCTCCTCGAACTCTCTCTCGGCCTCGCGGCCTGGAAGTCTTTCAACTCCAGCACCTGGGCGCTAAGGGTCAACCCCTCCAGCGGCAACCTCCACCCGACCGAGGCGCACCTGCTGCTGCCTTCTCTTAATTCTCCATCTCTTAAATCTAAAGACGCTTCAGAAAGACAGAGCCTTCCCGGCGGACTCTACCACTACGGACCCTACACCCATAGCCTCGAAAGACGCGCCCTCTTCTCTCCAAAAGCAGCTTCGGCTCTGGAAGAGCTTTTTGGTAACGCCGGTTTTATCCTCGGCCTTACGTCCATCTACTGGAGAGAGGCCTGGAAGTACGGGGTGCGCGCTTTCCGGTACTGCTCGCTCGACATCGGCCACGCCATCGGCTCCATCTCCTTCGCCGCTGCCCTGCTTGGCTGGAAGGTGAGCTACCTGAGGGAGATACCAGACATTGAAACGGCCCGGGCGCTTGGGCTCGACCGTACTGAGTGGCACGCGAATGAAAAAGAGGAGCCGGAGCTTCTGCTATACATCTCGCCAGACGGAACCAGCCCTGAGGCCCCGAACACAGACGCTGGCCCCCAAAAGATGATAGCGCAGTTGATCGGCATGGTCGCAGAGTGCGAACTTACCGGCGCTCCGGAGAGATTGAGTGCGGAGCACGTACTTTGGAGCGGTATAGAGGAGGTGTCGAACGCGACCGAAAAAATACGGGACGGCAATCCAAAGAGAGTAGATTCAAGACCCGGTACTTCAAAAGCCGCAGTTCCAAGACCTTATCTGGAGTACCCTGAGTACCACCAGACAGGAACCCCGGAGGTGCAGAGAAACGCTGCCGAGAACATAAGGCTGAGACGAAGCGCGCAGGCCTACGACCCATATATCGGCACCGACTCCGGGACCCTATACGCCATGCTCGACAGAACAGTGCCGCGCGAACAGAATGTCCCCTTCGACACGCTAGGCACGCCGCCTGAGATCAACCTGCTGCTCTTTATCCACAGAGTCGGAGGCCTGAAGCGCGGCCTCTACATGCTGGTACGCAACCCCGACGACTTAGACGACCTGAAGAGCTCCATGCCGACAGGTCTCTGGACCCTGCCAGACGGAGCGCCTGAGGCACTCGGACTCTATCTTATAAAAGAGGGCGACTACAGGGCCGTTGCCGCTCGTTTGAGTTGCAGACAGGAGATAGCCGGCGACTCCGCCTTCAGCCTCGGCATGCTTGGGCGCGTTAAAGAAAGAGCAACTGTGGAGCCACACGCATACCGGCGCCTCTTCTGGGAGGCCGGCCTGATCGGGCAGGTTCTCTACCTTGAGGCCACCTCCATCGGCATGAGCGGCACGGGGATAGGCTGCTTCCACGACGACACGGTAACGGAGGTCGCCGGCATGACCTCGGATACCTTCTGCTCCATCTACCACTTCACCGTTGGGCGCGCCGTTGAAGACACCCGGATACAGACCCTCGCCCCATACCATCACCTTCAAGTAAAGTAGTCGCAACCGGGCTTAAGATTTCCGGCATCCCCCCCCACTGTCTACCCTTCCGTAAATTGAATTACCTTTAACAACTCTATAATTATTGTTATGATAAACTACTTTACTGTCCGTTAAACCTCAGGCAGGCATGCTCTCTGCACCTACTTGAGTACTGTTCCAGTCACTGTCCAATTTTACTTTTAGGCCTGACGTCTATGAAAGCGAATACCATAAAACTCTTTACGCTCCTGCTGCCGATACTGTTTCTGCTCTCCGTTACAGCCGAAGCCGCTAGAAAGCCTGTCCCTGCACCGGACTTCACTCTCACCGACAGTACCGGCAAAGAGGTCTCGCTCGGCGAGCACAGAGGCAAGGTGGTCTTCATAGACTTCTGGGCCAGCTGGTGCGGGCCGTGCAAAGAGGAGTTCCCTGAGATAAACTCTTTTCTTGCAAAGTACGACCCTTCCGAGGTCGTGGGACTCGCAATCAATATCAACAAGAAACAGTCTCATGCAGACGCCTTTTTAGACCCGCTGGGGAGCTTAAGCAAGAACCTGATACTGCTCTTCGACCCGTCGGCTAAAGTAATCCCGCTCTATAAGGCCAGCGCAATGCCGACCTCGTTCATAGTCGATAAAGAGGGCCTTATACGCCATATCCACTTCGGATACAATAAAGGCGACCCGGAAAAGTGGGTCGCCGAGATCGACGCACTCATAAGCGAAAAAGGTTCAACGGTCAACTCTAAATGAAGAGAGTCCTATTCATACTGCTCCTCGTAGCAACCGCCGCAGCGGCTACAGGCTGCGCGAATGTGCAGCCGTGGGAGAAAGAGTTTCTGGCGTCCCCCGCTATGCGCTTTGACAGCGACAAAGAGGAGACCGCCGTACGCGAGCACTTTCTCGGAACCCGAGAAGGAGCCTCAGGCGGCTTCGGAGTGAGCGGAGGCGGCTGTGGATGTAACTAGGCCGTCTGTAAGAAAGGCGCTCGCAGCGCTGCTCGCGCTTTCTTGCGTCTTCTCTATTGTAGGCGTAGACACGCGCGAAGCGCAGGCCGAAGAGTACGCGCTGGCGCAGAGCTACGTTCACGCCTTTAGCAACAACGTTGCCGTCTTTACGGAACTCTTTGCGCTCAACAAAGAGTTCTCTCTCGATACCTCGGCTTATCTGAAGTACACCGTAGATATTATCCAGCCCGGCCTCTTCGGAGAGGACGACGACGGAGACGCGATTTCGAGCGCATCGAGTGCGGCAGCCGGAGGCGGACAAGACACGCGGCACGAACTGACCGCCGGGGTTTCGCACAACTTTAAAGACCTCTTCAAGGCAGAACTCTACTACGACACCAGCAGCGAGAAAGACTACAGCTCGTCTACCCCGACTGTCACGCTCTCCAAGGAGTTCTTCAACAAGAACACCACGCTCAGCTTCGGGTTCTCCAAGAACATGGACGAAATTTCCGGCAAGTTCCTCGGACGCACGGAAAAGCGAAACACAAGCAACTACTATCTCGGTGTAACGCAGGTCATCTCGCCGGTAACGATAGTTCAGGCCGGGTACTCGCACTCGGACTCGAAGGGCTACATGCCAGAAGGCATACGGCTTGTTCCGGTAGACGGCGCCACTGCGGCATCCTGTACAGAAGAGAGCGCAACCTGCATGGACGAGGCCTTTCCTGACAACAGAAAACGGAACGCCTTTATACTGGGGATAAACCACTACTTCAAAAAAGAGACAGATACGACGGTCGCAGATAAGGCGCTTGGCATATCAGACGGTTCGACCATCAGGCTGACCTTCAGGTACTACTACGACGACTGGGACATAGACGCCTTTACGGCAGAGGTAGTGCAGTCTAGGCCGCTTTCGGAAAACAGAACCCTGCGGCTCAACTACAGGGCCTACATTCAGGACAAGGCCTCCTTCTTCAAGGACGACTACTTAAGTAGCGACACACTCAGAAGCACCTCTCCACAACACAGGAGCTTCCATACGCACCTGCTTGGCGCAAAACTGATTCACCAGCTAAAGAGCCGACCACAGGCAGGGCCTTTTGAACTCGGCACTCTAGAGGGCAAGTACGAATTCTACCTCGAGTCTTCCCGCGTCTCGGCCCACATACTTATGGCCTCTTTAAAGTTCGTCTTCTGATGAGCCTGCCGTCCGGCAACTCCACCCCCCTTGCACCCGGCAGCTCGCCGCTTAGCAGAGCTGTCTCCACCGTTCTACCTCTACTTCTACTTCTTTTAGGCCCGATGGTATCAGTCTCAAGCGCCCAGATTATAAAAGAGCAGCGCACGATGATGGGCACGGAAATAGAGTTCACCGTATCTACCGAAAATAAAGAAGCAGCAGAGGCGGCCTTCGACGCCATTGAGGCCGAATTCGAGAGGATAGAGTCGGTAATGAGCGAGTGGAAAGCCGGGACCGCCATATCGGAGATAAACGATATGGCCGGTAAAGGAACGGTCGAAGTGACGGACGAACTCTTTATGCTCCTGGCCGTTGCCAAAGAGGTCGCTACGCTTACCGGAGGCGCATTCGACCCCACGTGGGCCGCCATGCGCACCATCTGGGACTTTCGGCCCGGCTCCGAACGGATTGCGACTAAAGAGGAGATCACGGCGGCGCTCGGACTCATAGACTACAGACAGATACTGCTCGATCAAGAGAGCATGACGGTGGGGCTTGAAAAGAAGGGCATGGCACTAGGTCTCGGCGGCATTGCCAAAGGGTATGCAGTAGACCGCGCCGTAGAGATACTTGTAGAGAAGGGATTGGGTAACGCAATAGTAAAGGCCGGCGGAGATATGCGCGTTCAGGGAGAGCGAGTCCCGGGCAAGAAGTGGAAAGTCAGCATCAAGCACCCGCGAAAAGAGGGAAACCTCGCTACGCTGGGGCTCAAGAACCTCTCCATCTCAACGTCTGGAGACTACGAACGTTTCTTCATTAAGAACGCCACGCTCTACCACCATATAATCGACCCCAAGACCGGCTACCCGGCGTCGAAGTGCCAGAGCGTAACGGTACTGGCCCCGGACACCATGACGAGCGACGCGCTCTCTACCGCCATCTTCGTGCTCGGCCCGAAAAAAGGGCTTGAGCTTGCCCGGATGCTAAAAGGCGTAGAGGTTATAATTGTGGACTCTTCGGGGAAGGTACTTACTTCTAAAGGGGTAGAGTTGCACTAGACGAGATAGTGAAGAGACGTGAACAGCAAGGCAAGGCCCAAAACCCATCCGGGCCGCCTACCCGCTCCAGTCAGACCACACGCCCATTCCAAACAGATACAGATAATAGGTCGCCCGAACCGGGGACAAAAAAAGAGGCCCTCACCACTAATGGTGAGGGCCTCTGGAATAAACGCAGGACAAATTTACTTTGCGACTACATTGGCTGCTTTCGCACCCTTGGCATCCTGTGTAACTTCAAACTCTACAGTCTGACCTTCGCTAAGAGTCTTAAAACCATCACTCTGTATTGCTGAGAAATGAACAAAGACATCTTCGCCTGAATCACGCTCTATGAAGCCAAAACCCTTTGACTCGTTGAACCACTTAACTTTTCCTGTTTCCATAGCACAAATCCTCCTTTCTAGATATTTTAATAAGTACGAGAGGTTTTGTGCAGCCCAGGGTCTTGACCTGTGTCTTACAAATCCTGCCTATAACTTATCGTAGTTCGAATAGTACACTAAAAAGAAAACCTTGTCAACCGCTATGGGCCAACAATTTTACCGTACTATTAGCACTCGAATAGAACAAAAACTGCTCGTCAACAAGGGGCGGAACAAGAGAAGAAGCGTCACTTCCTCGGTATTTTGATATCATCTTCCTCGAAGATTCCCTTGTCTGCGGTCCTGTGGCATGCCCCGCAGTTAGAGAAACTGCCGATGGACTCCCTTGTGAAGACCTTGCTCCTTATCTCACGATGCTCTTTGACTATATACCGTATCTCGGTAATCCTGAGAGGGGTTTCACCCTTCAGGCTCTTCATTATCTTAACGGAGCGTTTTGCTCCCGTGGTCTCAGCGCTGTTCGCCTTCAGGTACTTCAGAATCTCCGTCGAGGTCTCAGTTTCAAGCGCGAGATCCTCGCCAAAGTGATCTTCAGCGCCCTCCATTACCTTGGTCCACGACCCTGCGGGAAGAAGACCCGGCAGATAGAGAAAGTGGCACGAAGCGCACTCTTCGGAGTAGAGCGCATTATCGACCGGCGGCAGAAAACGCCTCTTATGCCTCTTGGAGCCGCTGTCAGCCGAACCGACGTCTACCAGCACGCTGCCACAGAGCAACATAACCGCTAAAAACAGAAGTAAACAGTTCTTAAGCTTCATCTCAAATTCCTCCCGGGGCACAAGCCTCGCCTGACCACCCTAAAGTGACATCATATAGGTTATATAGTTGCCCTTCTCCTCAGGCGTACACTCTCTTTCGAGCACCCACTTGCAATTTCTCCTGAACCACTTCTTGACCTTCTTGGGATCGGTAAAGCGGTCGGTCGTTACGGCTGGAGAGATCGGGTCTATCTTCTTGCCGACCTTGGTCCTGCCCATGCGCGACGGATCTTTGGTGTGGCATGTGGTGCAGGAACGGGACTCCTTCTTCTTGCTATGCATGCGCGAAGCGGTAAAGAGCTTGCGCCCCTCGTCCGCGCTAAACCTCTTGAAACCGGAGTCGGCAGCTACCGCCTCTTTTGCGTACCCTTGAACCAACTGCGTAATCTTCTCATTCGGCTTGGTCTCGGCATAGAGCGCACCGCTTGACGAGATTACCGAGAATACAAAGAAGGCGGCGAGTGCCGGAAGAAACAGATTCTTTATCTTCATGATGAAAAACTCCTATCTATCTATACCACAAAGTGCCAGTTCAGTCCGGAACCACTATCTGTGTATCGTCGAAACGGCCTACAGCGGCATCGCGGTGGCAGGCCGCACAATTTGAAGGACTCGTAACGCTGCTCCTGCCGTACACTTCATCTTTTATCTTCGAGTGCTTCTTCAACCAGTAAGGCATTCTGGTTATCCGTAACAGTGGCGAACTCTCTTCCATGGTCCAGAGTATCTTCTGAGACGCCTCTGTTGTCGAACGTTCGGCAGAATTCGCAACCAGGAACTTGAGTATCTCCTCTACCTCGTCCGGCTCAAGCGAAGCGTCGTCTCCGAAGTGCTCATCGAGCCCCGCCATAACAAGCACCCAACTCTTCTCCGGCAGCAGTGTGGGGTGAAAGACACCGTGGCAAGACTCCCCGCACTCACCGAACCATAGCTCGTTCTCTACAAACGGCACCGGAGTGCCTGTCGCGTCCCTCACCAGAACGGGAGGCTCTGCGTGGGGTACATACTCTGTGTGCAGTACCGAGGTCAGGTTGAATGAAACCAGCACCCACCCGCCGAGTACCGAGAGAAGAAGAAAGGCCGCCAGTCGGGCGCTGCGCCCCGCTCTTTGCGGCGCTTCGGTCTCTGACCTGGCCGCGAACCCTTCTGCGTCCTCCTTGTGACCGGTTATCATCGCGACGATGATATTCTCTCGGAAAATAAAGTCGTGCACAAGGGCTGCGCTTACATGCAGTACAATAACAAGAACAAAGGCATAAGCAATATAAGAATGTATCAGGTGCGCGTACTGCGCGGTGCTAAAGGAGAAGGCACCAGCAAGAAAACCCTTGTTCTCCTCTCCGCTGTACGTTACCACCCCCGTAATAGAGACCACCAACAGTACAGCCAGCATTATAAGAACGACCCACCCTACCGCCGGGTTGTGACCTATGTTGCGGTGTGGTTTGAAACTGAGCAGGTCCGCAAGGCAGTCGCGAGTCTTTTTCCAGCCACGAATAAAGTTCGAGAAGCGCGCGTACCTGTTACCGACAAAACCCCAGACAAGTCTGAAAAGAACGAAGCAGAAAAGAGCATATCCAGAGACGGCGTGAAGCTCAATGTAACGCTCGGTCCGTGAAGTCAGATAGGCTGTGACACAGGCAGCCACAAGCGCCCAGTGGAATACTCGTGTCGATATGTCCCAAACTGCTATCTTCATAAAGCCGTGTCCTTGTCCGAATTCGTATCACGCCCCTATACCCCCGAGTGAAAATCGAAACAGAAGAGATAGCCGTACTTCAATTATCAACTACTCAACGCAGCATACTATAACAATTGTATCAGACCAATATTAAAGTAGCGTTAGCTATACTCATAAGTGTAAGCAACCATGAGGTTTTTACTCATTTATGCTGCACTTCAGGCCTCTTCTTAAAGAGCGTATCCAGCGAGAAGATCAGTTATTTTAACGTAACTGTTACTGCTTTTACCACAAACTTCTTCGGTGCTATAAGAATATATAACTCTCACTTTCTGACCCTGCAAGCGCGGACGCACTTGTATAGTAACATAGATGTATGGTATATTTAAGTCCGAGCACTTGAGAGTATGCTGTCACGAACCTGCAATCTATTCAGTTTTGCGGTTTTTTCTTTGCCTGCATTCCCCTTTTCAGAATGAGCTTTCAGAGACAAAACAAGAGCATTAATTACTCTTTTGCCGTCCTTTTCACAGGTGCATATCCATTCCCCTGATACGGTTAACGGGGTTAGAACAGTACAGAGAAAGAGCACGGGCCGTACGCTACAAGCCTGTGCTTAACAATAAAGACCGCGCGACCACAAGGGACGCGAGGGTCTATAAAGGAGAGAAATGGTCGACAGATTTTATGAGTTCGGAATCTCGGACGAGGTTCTTAGTGCAATAGGTGAAATGGGATTTGAAGAGCCTACGCAGATACAGAAGATCTCTATCCCGCCGGCGCTGAAGGGCAAAGACCTGATAGGGGTCGCGCAGACCGGTACCGGCAAGACCGCCGCATTCGGAATACCGATTGTCGAGAAGGAGACAAGGGGGCTGAGTAAAAAGCCGGCTGCCCTTATACTCGTGCCAACGCGCGAACTCGCTATGCAGGTAGCCCAGGAGATGAACAAGATCGGCAAGATAAAGGGCGTGGTCTCCGTACCGATCTACGGCGGGCAGTCCATAGAGCGGCAGATCAAGAGCCTCAAGAAAGGCATCGACGTCGTTGTCGGTACTCCGGGCAGGGTCATAGACCATATAAAGAGAAAGACGCTCCAGCTCTCCCACATCTCTACCGTTGTGCTCGACGAGGCGGACGAGATGCTAAACATGGGCTTTATAGAAGACATGACAACCATACTCGCCGAGACCCCGGACGAGAGGCAGACCATGCTCTTCTCCGCGACCATGCCGGAGCAGATAGTAAAGATATCGAAGAAGTATATGAATGCGCCCAAGAAGGTTCGCGTAGATACCAAGGAGATGGTCGCCTCGAAGATAAAGCAGCTCTTCTATGAAGTAAGGGAGGGAGATAAGATCAAGGCCCTGACACGGATACTCGACGTACAGGACCCGGCGCTCACTCTTATCTTCTGCCACACCAAGCGCGACGTAGACGAACTCGCAGGCAAGCTCCAGACGCTCGGCTACGAGGCCGGAGCCATACACGGAGACTTCACCCAGTCTGCCCGCGACGACATGATGCGCAAGTTCAAGAACGGCGACATAGACATTCTAGTAGCTACAGACGTAGCGGCGCGCGGGCTCGACATAAACGACGTCACGCATGTCTTCAACTACTCTATTCCCCAGAACCCCGACGCCTACGTCCACAGAATAGGGCGCACAGGACGGGCAGGCAAGCATGGCATAGCCATCACCTTTGTAACGCCTCGCGAGTACAGGCACCTGAGGCTCATAGAGCGCGTTGCCAAGACAAAGATAACCAAAGGAAAACTGCCGACAAAGGACGAGGTTCAGCGCGCCAGAGAGAAAGAGCTTATCGATGAGATCGATGCAGTTGTAGAGGCTGGCACGCATAGAAAGTTCTTCCCGCTCGTCAAGGAACTCGAGTCGAGGTATGAACTCGAAGAGCTGGCAGCAGCGGCATTAGGCTTTATCATGGGCGATACGAAAGTAGAGCATATAAGCGAGGCCAAAGGCGAGAGCGGCCCCCGCGCCGAGCGCGGCAAGGGTTCTGGCGGAGCGCGCATGACACGGCTCTTTCTGACCATCGGTCGGAAAGACAAGATAAAGGTCGGAGACATAGTAAGGGCTATTGCTATGAAGTCGAAGATGCCTGGCAAGAATATCGGCAACATAGCCCTCTTCGACGACTACTGCTTTGTAGAGGTTCCCTCCGGCATGGCCGACCAGGTGGTAGCCAAGATAAACAACATGATGGTTAGCGGACGGAAGGTGCGCGTTAAACCGGCGAACGACAAAGCGCGGAGATAGCGCTCGGGCCTGGTCCCGGCTCTTTAGGAATAAACGCTTAGAGCAAGAACAGACCTGCCGCCTTATCTATGATATTTCTTTTGGGAGGAGTACCGGGTACAACGGGGTGCGACGCCTACGCAGAGTCCTTCTGCTCTTTCTTTGCAACCGCTTTGGCAGCCTTCTTTGCAGCCCTTTGGGCAGCGGGCTCTATATCGAGCTTAACTTTCGAGGCCTCTTCGAGCAGCGCCTCTATTTCATCATGCGGAACCGGCCTGCTAAAGAAGTATCCCTGAAGCTTGTCGCACCCGACAGAGTTCAGGTACACCAGCTGCTCTTCGCTCTCCACACCTTCTGCAAGCACCTCGATATCCATACTGTGCGCCATCTGAACTACAGCCATTACAATGGCGTTATCATCCGGGTTGCTGTTGAGGTCCTGAACAAACGCCCTGTCTATCTTTAGCAGATCTATAGGCAATGTCTTTATGTAACTGAGCGACGAGTAGCCGGTGCCGAAATCGTCTATCGCGAAGCTAATACCCAGATACCTAAGTGCATTCATCTTCTCTATCGTATCTTCGACGTCTGTCAACATCGTCTCTTCGGTTATCTCTATCTCCAAATACTGCGGGTTGAAACCGGTCTTCTCCAGAATGTCGGTAACCATGTAGATGAAATTCTTCTGCCGGAACATCCTGGGTGAGATATTAACGGCCACCGTTATCGGCGTATGTCCTGCCTCCTGCCATGCCCTGTTCTGCTCGCAAATAGTCTGCAGAACCCAGACACTTAACGGAATTATAATTCCGGTCTCCTCGGCTACAGAGATGAACTCTCCGGGCAGCGTGAGCTTGCCGTCTTCTCCGTCGGCAAGCCTTACAAGGGCCTCCATACCGGAAAGCTTACCGGTCTTCAGATCCAACTGCGGCTGATAATGAACGACGAACTCGCCATTATCGAGGGCCTTGCGCAGCCGGTGTTCCATCCTGAGAAGGTTGTTGGCCTTGGTGGACATTGCTGACGAGTATATCTGAAAATTATTCCTGCCCTCGGACTTGGCGCGATACATTGCGGTATCGGCGTTCTTCAAAAGCACCTCGCTGTCGAACCCGTCGTCAGGGAAGATGGATGCTCCTATTGATGTTCCTATCACAACCTCTTGCCCGCCCAGCAGTACCGGCTTCTTAATGGTCTCGAGTATCTTTTCGAGTACCAGAATTATGTCATCGGCTTTGGCCAGATCCTGAAGCAGAATGGTAAACTCGTCGCCGCCGAGACGCGCCACGGTATCACCCTCTCTCAGACACTCCTCAAGCCTTCTGGCAACCACCTTCAGCAGCTCATCGCCAACAGCGTGGCCGAGCGTGTCGTTCACTATCTTAAAACGGTCGAGGTCGAGAAAGAGCACGGCTGCGACCCTCTGCTTCCATGCATCTCTCAGCAGTACCTGATCGAGACGGTCTATGAACAGTAGCCGGTTCGGAAGCCCGGTCAGGTGGTCGTAGTAAGCAAGATGTTTTATCGACTCTTCTGAGTTCTTCCGCTCGGTGATATCACGGATCGTACAAGTGAAGAGCAGCTCATCGTGAAGATTAAAACTGTTGAGGATGATCTCTATCGGAAAGGTCTCAGCATCTTTACGGAGTCCCTCCAGTTCGATAATCTCCCCTTCTACGTGGCTCTTGCCTGTGGTGCAAAGCCGATTAGCACCTTCAATATAACGCGCTCTGGACTCTTCGGAAAGCAACAAAGAGAGGTTCCTTCCTTCCAGCTCGCCCTCTTCGTACCCGAATATCTTCTCGGCGCTTCTGTTATACTCCAGTATCATACTATTTTTATCGGCTATGATGATGCCGTCGAATGCCGTATCATGGATCAACCGGTACTTGGTCTCACTGACCTTAAGCGCCTCTTCCGCCTCCTTGCCTTTTGTTATATCCTCTTTCACCGCAAGGTAGTGCGTAACCGAGCCTTCGGCATTGGTAACGGGTGAGACGGTCGCCTCTTCCCAGTAGACCTCACCGTTCTTCTTCTTGTTGCAGAACTGCCCCTTCCAGGATCTGCCGGACTTTATCGTATCCCACATATTTTTGTAAAATTCCGGCGGCTGCTCTTCACTCTTGAGAATTCGCGGATTCTGGCCTATAACCTCCTCGGCCGTATACCCGGTAAGCTCGGTGAACCTCGGGTTGACGTACTCTATATCGCCTTCGAGGTCTGTAATAACGACCGTTACAGGACTCTGCTCAACGGCATTGGAAAGCATGAGAAGCTCTCCTTCGGCTCTCTTGCGCTCTGTAATATCTTGAATTGTACCGACCAGCATGAGAGTCTCACCTGACTCATTGGTTCGTGCCTCTCCGACGGCATGTACGTACTTTTCGGTCCCGTCCCTGCAAATGAGGCGATGCTCAATATTCCAGTTCTCAGCGTGCTCTAAGCCCCTCGTTATTGCAGCAACGTCGCGCTCCCGGTCCTCCGGGTGAACCACCTCTATAAAAGCGTCAAGAGTAGCCTCCTCTTGAGAGAGACCGAAAATCTCAAAAAGTTCGTCAGAGCCAGATACTATATTCGTAGCAGGGTCAAGTTTCCAATGGCCTATGCGAGCGATCTTCTGCGCTTCAGCAAGGTATGTTGCAGTCTCCTTCAACGCCTTTTCCGCCACCTTCTGCTCTGTGATGTCCTGGATCGTACCGACAGATAGAAGGGGGGTGCCCTCCGCGTCGTAAGTGGTTTGGCACTTTTCGTTGACGTACTTTATTGTTTCGTCCTTCATCAACAGGCGGTGCGTAATTTCGTACGGCTTCCTGCTCTCTACCGATGCGGTATACGCCGCGCCCACAGCCTCTCTGTCATCTGGATGGATGGCGTCTAGAAAAGCCTTGTAGGAGGCGCCAAACTTCTCCGAGTCAACCTCGAAGATACGGAAGACCTCCTCCGACCAGACAAGCTCCTGCGTCGCCAGGTTGAGAGACCAGTGCCCCATACGGGCCAATTGCTGCGCCTCGGCGTACTTCGACTGACTCGCAACAAGCGCCTCCTCGATCTCTTTTCGCACATCTATCTCGGAGCCCAACTGCCGGTTCTGTCTCTTCACCTGCTTGACCAGCACGTCCAGAGGCTTCAATATCTTCCAGTATGCAAAGAACATGATCACGCCGAACAGAAGCGCGCCAGCTGCCAACAACAACTGCTGGTATAGCTCAACCCTGTGCAGTTTCGCGTCACTCTCTTGCTGCATCAACGCAACAAAGTGTTCAATCTCATCGAGCGTACTGAGCGCCTGGGCCTGCATCTGGTGCAAGTACTTGTTGCTCGACATCTCTTCCGGTTCGGAGCGCAACGCCAGCACCACGGACCTCTTAATCTCCGTCCAGTCTCTCCATACATGGCCAAGGTGTTCCCTGATCTCAGGATTCTCAATGCGCGAGATGCGAACGCTCTCTTTTCCGTCTGCCCCGGCGCTCGTGGTGCCACCATTAATAAATGCGTTGTGTGTCGACTCGAAAAGTTTTGCGGTTTTGTCAGAAATCTTCTTCTGCTCGATAACCAACTGCCAGTCCGCAGAGACGAGGCCTACGAGAATCAGATTAGCCTCTCGCACATACTTCTGGCTCAACATTCTCTGCCTGCCCGCAATATTGAGCATCACGCTCTCTTGCTTTTTGGTATCCATAGCAGAGGACATAAAGAGGTATGACGAAAAGAGGAGCATAAGAAATAGGCCGAGCAGAACCCCGAAACGAATCGTCAGGCTCAGTCCATATTTCTTGGTCTCCGATGCTTTCTCTTGATCCCAGTCCATGCTACCTTATCTCCATAAAACCTGATTCCTCGGCAAGTCTCTTCATGCGCCGGATATCATCATAATTTTCGTCATCAACAACTTCAAACCTGTCGACAAGCGCAGAGTCCAGAATGGCCCGCCCGACGGGGTCGTCACTCATCTCCACAAGCACCTTCCGGACAGCCTCGAAGTACTCGGGCTTTGTCTTAGAAGATGCTACCAGGGGCGGGATACCGGCCGGACCCAACATCTCTATAACCTTTACCTGCTCCGCATACACGGGGTTCTTCGCAAGGTCGTAATCCAGAACAAGACTGTCTACCGCACTCGCATCCGCCTCTCCTGTGGCGACCATACGAATCGACTCTTCGTGAGAACCCGAGCGGGAGACGCGGCCAAAGAAGCCGCCGGTCTCTTTCATTTCAATAAGTTTAGCTCTGGGCATATTGTACCCGGAGTTCGAAAATTCGTCGTTATATACGTAGTGAACGCCTTTGGTGTCGGCAAACGTCTTAATTGCGCTATCTTTGTGTACTATCAGGTACGAAAAGTACTTCGGCCTGTTATTGTATATATCGAGCTTCATAACTGGTGCGACAACGAGTCTTACCCTGGGGGTCGGAAGGTCTCTATCGAGCACATAGGGAAGCCCGCAAACAAACCCGAAATCCATATCGCCGTTACCTATCATCGTATTGATAGTGGAGTATGAAAAACCGGTAACAAACTCGAACTTCAAGCCGGTCTTTTCAGAAAGATAATCGGTAACGCTCTTGTAAGTATCTATACCGGCCTCGGAGACGAAAGCCGCAGACATGGCGAGCTTAATAGTGGGTTGCTCCGTACTTGAACCCGGCTCTTCTGCGACAATATCCACTACCTCGCTATCAGGTTTATTGCAGGCAACCAACGCTACGAACAGTAAACCCAGAATAAGCAGGCGGCTCAGTTTATGCAAGCTGTTCAGATACATCTATGAACCTCCCGATAAAAACCGCTCCAACTGAGCCCTTTAAATAACTTCAGGCCTCCGCTGAACGACAAAGTGTTAATATGCAGCACTTTAGTGCTATAACGGTTAAGAATATCTGATTGCGACACAGCAACAAGGCCACTGCAAGAGTCTTTTGGGGGTTGCAATGCCCACTCTTTACTATCGGAAATCTCGATCAAAACCTTAACATGATGCTGCCCATTATTCTCTGAATGAACCACATTCTTAGGTCTAATACCTCTGCTACTTTCAGGTACCAGACTAAAAGCGAGCTAACAGAGGCTCAAATTGTGACTAGAAGAGAGATAAAAAGACAAAAGAGTTGATATTTTAGATGGTTACACAAAAAGAGCAGAACCTGAGGTCGGAGAGCCTATAAGGAGGTTCGTGGAAAGGTAGTTAGGGTGTAGGGTGCGCTTAGCACAATCCAAATAAAAACGGGCTAGCAATTAAGCTAACCCGTTGATATTAGTGGCGTCCCCAGGGGGAGTCGAACCCCCGTCGCCGCCGTGAAAGGGCAAATTAACAGAAAAGCCTAAGTCCTTGATATTGGTTTGGTTTCCTGTTTTACACTGCAAAAACAAAGGGATAGAAGCACTATAGTGCTTCTATCCCTTTTGATATTTCATGCCCTTTTGGATATTTTTTAGCACAATTTTAGCACAGTGAAAATTTACGACTTACACCTACAAGTCAACACCGTCGGAAAGGCACGATAATTCATGATTACGGTTGAAATGTGTTAATGGATAAGGCTCACCGGCGCGAAGCGTCCGGTGCAGCCCCTTGTTGGGCGATATATTGCTCGTAGCGAACCATAAATTTAGCGGCACCAACCCGATGACGGTTTTTAACTACGAACGAGTCGAAAAGTTCCACGGCATAAGCATTCCAACTTAACGAATGTTCCAATAAGGCTATTGCTTTTTGGTTGTCTCCCGCGCGGATGGCGCGAAGAACATCTAATTCAACTGTACCGCTCTGATAAGCCCGTCGATGACCGATACGGTAGGAAGTCTGGTAATTAGCACACAACCAACCCACTATGAAAACAAATAGTAACAAAAAAAAATTTCTTTTTCACTTACACCTCCCAAAGCACGCCCAACAATGTTTATACGGATCGGCATAAAAACCTATGCTATCAACTCATAATTAATTGACTGAACTGCACACATGGAGTCCCAAATAAATTATATCAACAGACTTATAGAGTCAAGTATATCCAGTGCATTTGACGATTTACAGAAGTAATGAACACCTTGTTTGAGCATGGAAGAATTGCGGAGTTCAGGAAGTACTGTTGAAATTGTGGTGAGGTGCCGTAGGAAGGTTGCAAGTTGCGCAGTACACCTACAAGTTCGCAAGTTCAAGCTAGACCAAAAAATGTCGATTCCCAGTAGAAGCTATCAAAAACTGCTGCACCTATTTAAGGGGCTTGGCAGGGGGGCTTCTTAGAACTGAGCCGAAGTAGATAGTGCAACATCCGGTCCGTAGTTACCAGCATACTATAGAGTAAGAATAAAGGCCCGCCCCCTTATCGGGAGGCGGGCCTTTTTATATGCAGAGGTATCGAGTGGGGAGATAGCTAATGGCTCTTATGGCCCTCATGGATTCTATCGTGCTCTTTGTAGTCGTCCGCTGTTCTCGTTCTGGGGTAGTCGGGTTTCGGTTCAGGCTTTATCGGCTCGAACCTCTTTACCTGTACCATGTGCGGGTTGTGGCACTCGGTGCAGACCCACCACCTCTTCATGCCCCCTTTTGCCCACATGCCTATTCTCTTTCCGTGTATCCCGTCTCTCCAGTCGCTGTAGATCTGGCCGTGGCACTTGCCACAGAGCCTCTGCGGCTGGTTGAAGCTGATCTCTTTACCCTTATGGTCTATAAGCGTGTCTCTGTTTGTCGAGTTGTGGCAGTCGAGGCACCAGATGGCTCCACGACCATGTTGGAGCTTCATAGAGTCGCCGACTATGTCCTGGTGCATGTTAAGCTGACGCGGCTCTTTGCTCGTAGGGTACGGCACCATCTGCCCGTCATGGCAGTTGGTGCAGGGCATGAACCATTTGAGCTGCTTTGTCCTTGGTTTTATTACCGCCTCTTCGTGAGTGTAGGCGCCCTCGATCGGCATATCGCCCATAGGCACGGTTCCGTCAAAAGGGTCTCCGAACCAGAGCACGGCCCCTGTCGTCTTAGAGCATTTTATGTTCGATTTACCCTGTTCTATTTCTCTTCTTATCCGTGTAGAGTAAACCTCTCTGCTCTCAAAGCACTCGGTCGGCTCTTCTAGCGCAACCGGCTCGCTCTTGGCGTGCTGCTCCTCCGCGTTACTTACAGCAGGTATAGCTAGCAGCGCCGCCGTGATGCAGATAGCGATTGCAGGGACTATTTTCTGTACGGCCCGGCCTCTCTTCCTCCACTGGCCGGAGAGGCTCCACTCTTCTTTTGGCAGTGCCTTTACTCTTCCGGAGACCACGCCTATTGCCGCACGGGTCATAACGGTGAACATGAAGAGGCCCGTTGCCCAGACCCCGAGCACGTTGATTATCTCGATGCCCGACGGGGTGTATTCCGAAAACTCTCCTATGGGCGTCGGTATGAAGGCCGGCACGACGAGGCCCATGCCCTTGTCTATCCAGATACCAATAAACGTGCAGACGCATGCGAGCGGCAGCCAGAAGGTACGGTGTGTTCTAAGGCGCGGAATGATGAAGATAAAGAACGAGAAGAGCAGCAGAATAACGGCTGCCTTATACCACATGGTCAGGCCAGTAAAGCCGTGATGTCCTAGTATAAGGTATTTTAGCGAGAAGGAGTGCTCGGTTACGTGGTAAAGCTCTGTAACGACCTCCGAGAGGCCGAGAAAGAGAACTATAGTCAGGGACCAGCCTACGATCTGAGAGAGAAAATCTATAGCCTTGTCGTCTATCTTGAACTTGGTTAAGCTCCTGACCAGAAGGAAGGCGATGATGATCATGGACGGGCCGGCCGCAAAGGCTGTGGTGATGAACTTTATCGGCATTATCGAGTGGAACCACATCGGACGGGCCGGCAGCGTGTTTATCAGAAAGGCCGTAACAGTATGGATAGAGACCGCCCATACGATAGAGAGGTAGACGAGCGGCTTGTAGAAGGTCATGTTGAGCGGCTTTCCGCGGTACTTCTTGTAGAGAAAGTAGGAAGCGGCAGTAACATTGATAAAGAAGTAGCCGTTAACTACCAGTACGTCCCATGCGAGTATCGAGTTCGGGAAGTTCATGATTCCTACTATAGGCATCATATGCCACAGCCTGTCGGGCCGACCCATGTGGAGCATGATAAAGAGCATGACCATGTAGATAGCGGAGATGGCGAGCATCTCTCCTATTATATAGACCTTATGCATCTCCTTGATCTTGAAGACATAGGCAGGGAAGACGACCGTGACGGCGGCCGCCGCCAGACCTACAAGAAAGATAAATTGAGATTCGTATATCCCCCAGCTTATCTGGTCGTTATAGTTGGTAACTACCATGCCCTGTATGGTCTGCAGGTAAGAGCCGTACATCATCATGAAGACCAGTACCGAGAGGCAGCCCAGCCATATATAGTATCTCTTTGATCCGCTCGTAAAGGCGTATAGCAGAACATCTATAGCGAACTGTGCAATGTTTCTCACTTATGACCTCTCAATCGATAAAGTAAAAGAATTTAGGATATGTATTGAGTTCGGCCTTGAGCCTGAAGACTCTCTTTTTGTCGATGATCTTCCTTACCTCGCTCTCGGGGTCGAGAAGGTTGCCGAACTTGCGGGCCCCTACCGTACAGCCCTCTACGCAGGCGGTATACCTTCCCTTTCTGGTCCTTTGCAGGCAGAAGGTGCACTTCTCGGCAACACCCATCATTCTCGGGCGATTCCCCAGGTAGTGCGTCGTCGGGTTGACATCTTCTTTAGGAAGGTTTGGCGCGCCCCAGTTGAAGCGTCTGGCCCAGTACGGGCAGGCGGTAATACACATTCTGCAGCCGATACACCAGTTGTAGTCGATTACGACCACGCCGTCCGGCTCTCTGTAGGTCGTACGCGCAGGACAGACCTTGACGCAGGGGGGCTTTTCGCACTGCATGCAGGCCACCGGGAAGTAGAACTTTCCCTTCTCCGGTACCAGCGGCGGTTCGTAGTAATGCTCTCCTTCGAGCGTAACGCCGGCGCTCTCACCGGCAAAGGCCCCTGTCTGGATGTCGCCTTCCTGCATCTTCGTAGGCGAAAAGTTGCCCTTCTCCATCTCAATGACCCTGATCCACTGGATCTGGCTGTCGTGCTCGGCGTCGCTGCGCGACTGGTTGTTCTCTTTGACGCAGGCCTCTACGCACCTTCTGCACCCGATGCACTTCTGGATGTTTAGCGCCATTCCGAAGAGGACTCCGTCCATAGCCGGAGAGTCGTCTACAGTCACCGTCTTTTTGTACTCCTCGGAGTACCTCTCTTCGAGCCTTGCTATCGCCTCTTTCTTTTCTCCGTCGGTCATGAGCCTGTAGTTCTTCTGGAAGTACTCGGCCCACGACGCCCGTGCCTCTGCCTCTTCAGGGGTGAGGGATGCGGTCGCGCCCATTATGGCTGCACCGAGTACCCCAAAGGCCGTACTCTTGAGGAAGTTTCGGCGGTCCTTTGCTTCCGGCGCCATCTCCTCCGGCCCTTTTTTCTTATCGTTTGCCATGAAAACCTCTAAGATTCATAGATGATAGATGTGTCTATAATCCGTTGGACTTAAAAGACTTGAGAAGGCTCGATACCATCTCTTCTTTCTCATTCTTGCTCATCAGGGTGAGTTTCTTATTCTTCCAGGTCCGCTCAACCCCCTGCGCATCCGCACTGTAGAGTCTTCGGTTATCCTCCTTCAGCACCGATTCGGTCATCTTTTTCGCGCCCAAGACCCCACCGCCTATGGCGAGGCCCGCCAATACGGCACTCTTTAGGAAGCCCCGTCTGGTGGTCTTCTTCTTTAACTTATTGTCGATCATTCTATTTACGCTATCTACGGCTTCTATCGCCTTATCTTTGCTCTCAGGCATATTCTCTTCTCCTCGTCTCTCTACTCTCTAGGCAAGGGCTACCCGGAGGGTTTGCGGTCTATCGCTGCACGCTTGAGTCTTTATTATTGATGCCCGGTAGTAGGTGTTCAGCCTCTTTTCTGCAAGCCGGACGTAAAAGTTCATTGAAACTCTATGCAGGAGTGCGATAAGG
>JADFVP010000140.1 GCA_015222595.1 Pseudomonadota bacterium | reverse complement strand
CGCTCGTCGTCTGAAGCCCTTGTAATCTTCAAGAAGACCTCTTCGAGGCTCTCCTCTTGATACTTCTCCAAAAGCTCGGTTGCCGTGCCCACGGCGACTATACAGCCCTTGTTCATGATTATAATGCGGTCGCACAGCTCTTCCATCTCGGCCATGTTGTGAGAGGAGTAGAGGATGGAGGTGTTGCGCTCGTCGCGAATGCTCCGCAGCAGCGTCCGTGTCTTATCCGCTATATCGGGGTCGAGGCTTGCGGTGGGCTCGTCCAAGAAGAGTATGTCCGGGGAGTTTAAGAGCGCTTTAACGAGACAGACGCGAGTTAGCTGGCCCGAAGAGAGCCTGCGCGTAGAGGCCTTGGCGTACCCCTCAATCTCGAACTTCTTCATTAAGCTCTCTATCAGTTCTGCTCTCTTTCGCTTACCCTTAATTCCATATACGCGCGCCATCACGTTGAGGTTCTCTATTACGGTTAGGGTTGAGGGGAGCGAGATGTAGGAGCTTGAGAAGTTTACGCGAGAGAGTATCTCCTCGCGCGCCTCGCAGTAGCCGAGGCCGAAGAGCTTTATCGTGCCCGAAGTAGGAGTGGTGAGGTCTAAGAGCATATGGAGCGTAGTGGTCTTGCCCGCGCCGTTCGGGCCCATAAGGCCGAGTATCTCGCCCTTGTACATTTCGAACGAGACGGAGTCAACGGCTGCGAACTTGCCGAACCGCTTTGTAAGATTCTCTACCTCAAGTACCTTCTTCATGCCTGCTGCCTTCTCTCTTTCACCTGTTGCTGTCCCGCTTCTGTTGCCGGAGCCGTTATTACCTCTATAATTAATGAGATTATCAGAAAAAGCGGGCAGGGGCAAGGCGGTGTCAGAGGGGGACGGCCTTCTGTTAAGTATAATGCTCAATGTAGGGTACATACGGCACTCCGCACCTTTGCGCTTGTCTACAACACGTAACAATTCTATTGGTAATAGTGGTGCCGCAGTGAAAACCGCTTCAGGCAGATTCTATCTAAATCGAAATAAGAAAAGGAGGACCCCAATCATAAGGGCCCTCCTTCTATGTAGAGATTATTGCTTTTTATGCAGCCGCTCCCGGAGCTGCGCTTATTTCTTCGAGAGCCTCTTCTACCGTGGTGATACCCTTGATGTCGAAGTTATCTACTAGAACCTTAACAACACCGGGCGAGAGGAACGCCGGAAGTGAGGGGCCAAGACGTATTCCCTTCACACCGAGGTGTAGAAGCGCAAGTAGAACAGTAACGGCCTTCTGCTCGTACCATGCAATCTCATAAGAGATAGGCAGATCGTTGATATCATCGAGTCCGAACGCCTCTTTCAACTTTAGAGCGATATAGGCGAGCGAATAAGAGTCGTTACATTGACCGGCATCGAGTACTCTCGGTATGCCGTCTATCTCACCGAGATCGAGCATGTTGTAACGATACTTCGCGCAACCTGCGGTAAGGATAACCGTGTCATTAGGGAGCCCACGGGCGAGTTCGGTGTAATAATCCCTGCCTTTTGAGTGTCCGTCGCAACCGCCCATGACCACGAACCGTCTTATCGCGCCACTGTTTACGGCCTCGACCACCTTGTCAGCGACAGCCATCAGCTGATCCTTGGCAAAACCGATAGTAAGTTTCTTTCCCTCAACAGGCACGATACTGCCAAGCTCTAATGCCTTTTCAATGACTGCGGTGAAGTCCTTTGCCTCGCCCTCTTTTCTATTGTCAATATGAGCAACGCCGGGCCAGCCAACGAGTCCGGTAGTGAAGATGCGCTCTGCATAACTGTCCTTAGGTTTCTTAATGCAGTTAGTCGTCATAAGAACGGAGCCTTTAAAGGCATCGAACTCCTTGTGCTGATTATACCAGGCCGTGCCGTAGTTGCCGATGAGGTGTTTGTGCTTCTTAAGTTCACCGTACGCATGCGCTGGGAGCATCTCGCTGTGCGTGTAGATGTTGACACCCTTGCCTTCGGTCTGTACAAGGAGTTCCTTGATGTCACGCAGATCGTGCCCGCTTACGAGTATGCCCGGACCTTCGATAAGGCCGGTAAAGACCTCTGTCATCTCCTGAGCGCCATATGTCGATGTGTTCGCACGGTCGAGCAGCTCCATGGCGTCCACTGCAACCTCGCCGGTCTTGAGAACCAGCCCGGTAAGTTCCCCGGCTCCGAGGTCTGCTTCTGTGGTAGTGGCAAGCGCTTCACCGATAAAGGCGAAGATCTTTTCGTTCTTGTAATCGAGTACGTGCGCGTGGTCTACGTATGCTGCGATACCTTTGAGTCCATAGATAAGAAGTTCCTTGAGCGAACGGATGTCCGTATTCTCTTCGCTCATGACGCCGACTTCGATCGCTTTGTCGAAGAACTCTTCTCTTGTGGTGCCGCTCCAGGTGGCCGCATCGTGAACGACACAATCAAAGGCCGAACCGTTGGCCTTTTTATAGGCATTGGTAAAGAGTGTCTGCACCTTGCCTCTAACCTTGATGGCATTTTCGATGCGTTCGGTGAACCACGCTTCGTCGAAGTTTACGTTCGTAACGGTCGAAAAGAGCCCCTCGACAACAAAGAGATCGGCGTCTGCGTCCGTCACACCGAGTTCTCTTGCCTTGGTCGTCCATATAGAGATACCTTTAAGCAGATACGTTAATAGGTCCTGAAGGTTGGCCACATCTTCTTTCTTTCCACATACACCGACCTTATCGCACCCTTTATTGCCAGCGGCTTCCTGACATTGATAACAGAACATACTCATTAAATTCTCCTTCTGATGATACGGTTATAGTTTATGCTTCCAGTTGCTAACACAAATCTAATATACACCGATTGGTCTTGGAATAAATTGACGGTGGTCAAGAAAAGCGAAAAAAAGATGGCAGAACCGTTTTTACGGCAGAAGGGACGGGGGGCTATTGAAGTGCTCGAAGAGATGGACGAACTTTCAATACGAGCAAGAAAGGCCTTAGACGTTGGGCTGGCAGCAAAAATAAGATCCAAACAATAGCGATGAGTACTTTTTTTGGTAATCGATCAGAATGAGCCTATGTTTAAAGTACGCATTTGCAGGTGTAAGCCGCACCCTTACGCCCTTGTTAGATACGGGCTAAAGAGTATCCGGGAAGGCATAAAAAACGAGAAGAGATAGAAGCCGCTTTGCGCGCCTATCCCTTTATCTTTATTATGTATAAACGCGTAAAAGTTTTAGCTTTTACAGGTAAAAGCGGTTATGGTATGCTCATTGTTCGCTATAATTTGCTATACTATAGATGTGGCTTCCATTTTCGCCATTTGTGCCTTTTAGCCGTTTTTATCAACTTTGTCCAGTTTAACAGGTAGCCTATGAATGCGAAAGATTTCGAAAAAGAGATAAAGATTCATATAGAGGCCCGGTATCCGATACTCTGGCTCGTCTCCTTTGAAGAGCGCAGGGTGGAGAAGATACTCGAGAAACTCTGCGAAGAGGTCAAGACCACGTACTGGAAATGGTCTGTCTCGCGCGGCATGGTCGGCGGAGACAAAGACAAAGACAAGCGCGAGCAGATGGGCAAAGAGAAGGTGCTCACTACGATAGAAGAGCGCATTACTAAGAGCGAGGACGAAAACAACCTCTTCCTCTTAAAAGATATTGCCGGGTACTTTATCTCGCACGAGTTTCTGCGCCGCTTCCGCGACCTTCCGGCCATTATCGAGGACGTAAAGTCCGTAAACACCATCTGCATCGTCTCGCCTACCTTGGGCGAGATACCCCCTGAACTCGAAGAGGATATAATCGTTCTTGAACTCGCGCTGCCGGATTACGACGAGATTGCCGAGATGGTCACCGACACCTACGACCACCTGATACCCGACTCGTGGCACGCCTCCACGCGCTCTATTCTCTACAAGTCGCTTCAGGGCCTGTCGATGGATAACATCAAGCGCGTCATTCGCAAATCCATCTCGCTCAACAACGGCGTGCTGAACGAAGACTGCATATCGTTCATTCAGGACGAAAAGCAGCAGATAATACAGAAGCAGAAGATACTCGACTACTATCCGCACAAAGAGACTATTGAGCACATCGGCGGGCTCGATGAAATAAAGCACTGGTTCATTGAGCGCGAGCACGTCTTTCGCCTTTCGCGCGACCGCATAGAGACCCTTGGGCTCGATATCCCGAAGGGGCTGCTCCTAATAGGCGTTCCGGGCTCCGGTAAATCGCTCTGCTGCAAGGCGCTGGCTGGAATCTGGAACCTGCCGCTCCTGAAGCTCGACGTCGGGCGCATCTTCGGCTCTACCGTAGGCGAGTCCGAGAAGAACATCCGGCGCTGCATTCAGCTCTCGGAAGCGGTTGCGCCGTGCATTCTCTGGATAGACGAAATAGACAAGGCCTTCGGGGGAGTCAGCGGCTATCAGGGCGACTCCGGCACGCAGCTCCGGGTATTTGGTACATTCATAACGTGGCTGCAGGAGAAGTCGAAGCCGGTCTTCGTCATCTCCACTGCCAACGACCCGCAGAACCTGCCGCCCGAACTCTGGCGCAAGGGCCGCTATGATGAAGTCTTCTTCGTCGATCTTCCGAGTGTCGAAGAGCGCGAGGACATTTATCGTATTCACCTTGAGCGCAGGGTGGCCGACATCTCGCGCTTAGACATCCGTGAGTGCGCACAGAACTCGCAGGGGTACACGGGCGCAGAGATAGAGCAGGCCGTAAAGGACGCAGTTGTCACGACATTTAATCAGCTGCACGAGGGCGGAGATTCTAAGAAGACCGAAGAGGTGGTCGAGGGACTCATGTCGCTCGACGTAAAGCAGAAGACGCTGCTCGACACCATACGCGCCATAACGCCGCTCAGTATCTTGAAGAAAGAGGAGATAGAGGCCCTCAGGGTCTGGAGTCAGCAGCGCGCAAGGCCTGCCTCCAAGACGCTCTTTATGCAGAGGGCCGAGTCTTTAACTACAGAAGAAAAGCGCAATATAGCCACGCACGAGGCCGGCCACCTGCTGCTTATGAAGCGGTACTTCAACCGCACCCCGGCATTCGTAAGCCTCGACAGCTACCGCGACTTCTCGGCCTTTATTCCTCTGGACGAAGCGGTGCGGACGACATTTACGAAGCTCGACATCGCTAAAGAGGTCGGCGTGATTCTTGGCGGCATGGTCGCAGAGACTGAGGTCGCGGGTTCTGATTCCAAGACGCTCGGCGCCTCGCACGATCTTGTGCAGGCCACCGGCATAGCGCGCCGCATGGTCGTAGAGTACGGCTTCGGAGAGCGGATGAGCAACAAGAGCCTCATAGGACTCGGCGACTTTGCCCTCACTTCTGGAAGCGAGATTTTAGAAGATATTCAGGCGATACTCGACGATGCAACTAAGAAGAGCGCAAGCGTTATCTCCGAGAACAGGGTGCTCCTCGATAAGCTCGTAGAGGTGCTCTGCACCAATGTGCTGATGAACGGAGACGCAATCAACCGCTTCTTCGACGAGCACTCGTTTACCGTTGCCGGAGAGCCGAGTAATGTTTGAACTTTGACCCTGTCTTTTTTGGGCAAGCCGGTTTTTTTAGAAGGAGTTGTTTTATGTCATTCTACATGTGCATAAAGACCGAGATCAAGAACCGCATCTATCTGAAGAGCGCGCTCGCAGAGCTGCACAAGCGCGGCGAGATACAAAAAATTGAAGAGAACGAGAAAAAAAAGAAGATAGTTATCGACCGTGACGGCGACGAACTTGTCATTACTGGCGACGAAGAGAAGGGCTTCGAGGTCGGCGGAGACGCAACGGTCGTTAAGGCCTTTACAGACCGCCTTAAACAGGCCTACGCCGTAGAGTCCATTAAGGACAACCTGCCGCTCGACCTCGAAGTTGTCGAAGAGACTGAGAGTGCCACGGGAGAGATTCACATCCTCCTCAAGGATTGACCGGCTCCCTAACGGGGTCACTCTGCGTGACGGCATATATTTCGAACACCTGAGGCTTCGATTGGTCGGAGCGTCTATTTGACACATCATAGTTGCTCGATTCTTTTTTTGAAAATGGTTGCTACTCTTATTTGGAGCATGAAGAGATGGATAGAGAGATACGGATAAAGATTTCAAAGGACGGCAAGGTCGAGATAGACTCGTCCGTCTACGAAGACTGCAAAGAGGTCGCGGCGCAGCTCTCCAAGCACGTCGGCGTCGTAGAGAAGTTCGTCGAGAAGGACGACTTCGGCCACGAAGTGCTTATAGAAGACCAATCCATCAAGACCAAAAAAGACTAGGCCGCTCCGCGCCACTGCGCGTGGGGCGAGTATTTGGTGTCTTTGTGGCTTCTAAGAGACCTTATTCCAACTTGAAAGTTGTTCGTCGTCTCAAATTTTAAATCACTGCGCGTAGGACGAGTATTTGGTACAGTTTTTGTAGGGTGGGCACTGCCCACCGTTAACAGGAAAGATTCGCTATGGCAGAAAAGATAAAACTACATGCAGTAATCCCGGAGTCCACTGTAAACGGGCCCGGCTGTCGTATGGTCATCTTCTTTCAGGGCTGCGCCAAATTATGCCCGGGCTGCTTCAATACCGAGACGCACGCCTTCGAGCCCTCCGAGGTTCTAACTCCCGCAGAGCTTTTTGAAAAGTACCATACCGGCAATATAGAAGGCATAACGGTCAGCGGCGGCGAGCCGTTTCTGCAACCAGAAGCCCTTTACGACCTCTTGCAGTACGCTAAAGAGGAACTCAAGCTCTCTACAGTAGTCTACACAGGCTTTCGCGCAGACCGCATCAAGCAGCGTGCCGAAGAGCGCCGCTGTGCCGAGCACATAGACGTGCTCATAGACGGCGGCTTCGAGGAGGCCAACCCTGAGACAACGCTCATAGCGCGCGGCTCAACCAACCAGGAGTTCTACTTCATGACCGAGCGGTACACAATAGAAGACTTCTACCTCAAGGCCCGCACAGAGCTGATAGTGGCCGACGACGGCACGGTGCGCTCCACCGGCTTTGCCCGCGTTACCCTCCCTGAAGACTCTGCTAAATCGCCAGACTCGCCAGATTCAAGCGATTCAGTATGACAATAGACCACAAAGAAATAACCGCGACTCTCGAAGAACTGAAGAGTAGCCCAGACGGCGTCGGTGTTACCGAGTCCGTAATGGAGATAATGACGGCGCTCGCTCCGAGAGTAGAGAGCCTTGGGCTCTATAAGCTCGGCTTCGAAGCTCTCGGTGCAATAGAAGACCTCGGCAGGCGCACCCGCGCCTACCTGCTCTTTATAAAGCACCTTCCGACAACGCAACCGTTTTTGAACTTTTATGTCGAGGCCATGGCACCGGTTCTGGATGCCGCAGTCAAGATAGAGGTGAAGAACGAGCGCGTTACCGCACTAATGACCTTGGAAGAGCAGGCCCCTAAGACGGCCGAGACGCTCGAGACCAGAGTGCGCCTCTGGAAGCTCGCCCTCGGCTTTGCCGTTGCCCCGGACTTTATAGAGCCAGACCCGGTGGAACACTCCAAGGAGCTTCCGAGGAGTGTCGACTACGTCTTCTACCGCAGGTTCACGCTCTTGGGGATTGCGGCCAACCTGCCGCGCGAGGAGCCCTTTCAGACACTCTTTGTCGAGTCGATGAAGCTCGGTATGGCTGCGGCCGAAGAGCTGCAAGAGCCGTTCTACCGCATGTTCGCTCTTACTTTCATAGGAGAGATGATCTACGAGCGCAAAGAGATGGAGACTCTCCACAATACGACAATCAGGCGTACTTATGAGGCGGCCAAGAAGATAATGGATCCGCTTGCAAGCGAACTTGCCCTAATAGAGCTGCTCGGCAGCGTGCCCAAGAAACCGCCCTTCATAGAGATACTCGACGAGATGATAAACGCCGCGCTCAGCTTCTTTAGCGTAAAGTCGTGGATGAACGACGTTGACGTCTACGATGTCGTCGACTACGTTCTCTCCGCAGAAGAAGTTGGCCTGAAGGAGACGAAGCAGAACAGGCTGGTGCGCGAAAAGTACGCCGTGGATCTTGGCGTCGCGCTTGAGGGGCTGATAGGCGAGCTGAAGGACATGCGCTTTATCGATACCCTGAGCCCGTATACTCACGTCTGGATAAAGCCCAAAGAGCTTCGCCGCTCGGTGCAGAAGGTTATCGATTATCTGGAGGAGCTTAGCAAGACCTACCACGGTACGGAGATTCAAAGACCGGTTATCGTTATGGATAAAGCAATAACGGGCGGCGCGCCTGCTGCAGGCTCCGAGCTTGGGGTAGTAGTCGGCGAGGTAATGGCAATAGACCTTGGGGCGACCAATACCGTTGTTATGAAGAGGTCGGGTGCGTCGCGTCCCGAGTTCATAGCTCTGCCATCAATATCGAAGACGTACGGAAGCATCTCGATGATACCGACCGTGCTCGGTAGCGAGACCAACGAAATAGGTGCTGCGGTGAACGACTCGGCCCCTCTCGTCAACATAAAGCAGCGCCTCATGGAGGGGGCCCCGGAGGGCGCGGCGCACGTAGAGCGCTTCTACTCCATACTCTACCGCCACTTAAAGGGCGCGGTCGTAAAGCCCGGCTGGTTCAAGCTGATACCCCGGCCCATGTCCGACGTGCTCTACCTTACTGTCCCCGTCGGTTTTAAGGATTATTCCGTGGCCGTTGCCAAGATAGCCTCAAAGGTCTTCAAGGGGGTCAAGACCGAGCTGATAGAAGAGCCGCTCGCCGCAGCGCTCGGGTACCAGGTTGCCGAGAGCAGCGACAAGGTGGTAATGCTGCTCGATTTTGGCGGCTGTACGCTCAACTCCATGGTGGTCAGGCTAAATATCAAAGAGGTCAATGTGGTTGCCAAGCCGGATATGGCCCTTGTGCTCGGCGGCAACGACATAGACTACTGGCTGGCTACGTTCCTGGCGGAGAAGGTCGGGCTTTCGGACTCTACCGAGGAGTTACCGCACGCCCTGATGGTTGCTGCCGAAGAGATAAAAGTTAAACTGTCGAGCAGCGCAGAGGTTCCCTTTGTATGGGACGGGCGCGAGGTCTGCAAGGTGTCGAGGACAGAGTTCGAGGAGGTGCTCGACGCTCACGACTTCTACCGGCTCGTAGACCGCTCCATCGCCTACCTTATAAGGCGCGCCGAGAAGGTGGGGCTCGAACGCGGGCGCATAGAGGCGATTATCCTGACAGGAGGCACCTCTCAGATACCGTCGTTCAAGGACAAGGTCGGCCACCTCTTCGGAGACCTTAGAAGAACCAACAGGATATACGACCACAGCCCGCATACTGCGGTTGCCGAGGGCGCGGCCCAGTACGGCACGCGCGACGTTGTGGACAGGCATCTGAGCATCGCCTATGCCCTGCGTTACGCCACTGAGCCCGACAAAGAGAGCCTCTTTAGTTACTCTATCGTGCTGGAAAAGGGCGTTAAGCTGCCGATGGAAAAGGTGCTTAAGATTGCTCCGGCCGAAAAGCTCGGAAGCCAAAGTTCTTTTTCGCTCGAACTCTACGAGGTGCCCGACTCGAAGGTTGCGCGCAGGTGGGTGAAGGAGGACGGTATAGAGTTCATTAAGCAGGAGATCGTCACACAGGGCGACGAGACAAGGCCCCTGCATGGACTGAAAAGCGTAACTGTCGATTTTGGCTCGGAAATTTACGGCGACGTGCTCGTTACTCTCTCAATAGACGAGTCGGGCATGTTAAGAGTTAAATACGGGCCTGAAATGGAAAGTGTTCTCGAAACCGACATACGGCTCCAGTAAAGGGGCCAAGCTTTATTCTCTACCCTTCATTTTCTCTTACCCTTCTTTTCTATCTATCTTATAACTTCTATCTTTCAAGGTGACCCCGGTTACATCGGTGTCGGCGCGACTAATATATATTGTTATTACAGGGTGAGAGAGCCCGGACAATATAGGTAGGTCGCTAGTCTGACCGCCGGGGGCCGTTCTACTTTAAGACCAAGGGAGAGACTAAATGGATACCACTGATAGTAACGTAAATAGAGGGATTGCGCTGGCCAAAGAGGGGCTATATACCGATGCGCTTACAGTATTCGACCAGAACCTTGCATTCACGCAGAGCCCGGTTGCAATGTCGTACTATGCGCTCTGCTTAGCCACTGCCGAAGGGTTTCACGACAAGGCAGTTTCGATGTGCCTTATGGCTGCCGAGAAGGAGTTCTACAACCCGGAGATTTATTTGAACCTCGGACGTGTCTTTCTTATAGACGGACAGAAGTCCATTGCGATGAAGTCGTTCAGAAAAGGGCTCGGTTACGACACCACCCACGACGGAATCGTCGAAGAGATTAGAAGGCTCGGAGTAAGACGCGACCCCGTTGTCTCGTTCTTGCGCAGAGACAATGCTGTAAACCGTCTGCTCGGCCTGTTCACAGGCCGCGTGGCTTAAACAGAGCCCAACAGAACCACCCACACCTCTGAAAAGAGGTTTTGCCAAGCAACAGCCCCGTCCGATGAAGTGTCCCGGACGGGGTTTTTGCGTCTTTTACCGGTTCACTTCAGTCGATCAGCTCGATACTCTGCAACCCGTACTTTATCCTGCGCTCGTCCGCACCAATGCCGAGTTCAATATCAAAACAGACATAGCTTTTATGTTCACGACACATTACCGATATGATATTATCTATTGCTAAACATGGACAACTGTTACGATAAAATACATATTTCAATGGCCTTTTTATAATGATATTCCCAAGTCAAATATTTTTGTTTGTTTTTCTTCCAGCTATCTTGGCTGTCTACTATCTGTCCGGTCGTAGATACCGCAACCTCGTCTTGCTGCTATTTAGCTATCTCTTCTATATCTGGGGTAGCGGTCACTTTCTCTTTATCCTTATAGCATCAACACTTGTTGATTACGTATTCGGTCTAATAATCGAGCGAAGCTACAATAACCGGCGACGACTCTGGTTAGTAATATCCATCTTTATCAACCTGTCAATACTTGGGTACTTCAAGTACTCTAACTTTTTTATAAGGCAGGTGAATAATGCCTTAAGCTCTTTTGATACCTCGCTCATCGACTGGACATCTGTAGTACTGCCTATAGGCATCTCGTTCTTTACCTTCCAGAAAATCACTTACGTTGTAGATGTCTACCGTGGCACTCGCAAGGCCTTAAACAACCCCATAGACTACGCTCTATATGTAGCTCTCTTCCCACAACTTATCGCAGGGCCGATAGTCCGTTTTCACGAAATCAGCGAGCAGATAAAGAGTCGCAAGGAGACGTTGGACTGTTTCTATCAGGGCATACTCCGTTTTTCATGGGGCCTTATGAAGAAGGTTCTTTTGGCAAACAGCTGCGGAGAGATTGCCGATGCTATCTTTGCTCTCAATGGTGGCATGCTTGATACTAAGACTGCCTGGTTAGGTGTTCTTGCATATACTCTTCAGATCTACTTCGACTTTTCCGCATACTCTGACATGGCCATAGGTCTTGGCCGTATGTTCGGCTTTAAATTTCCTGAAAACTTTAATAGACCCTATTCAGCTATTAGCATTACCGACTTCTGGAGGCGCTGGCACATAACGCTCTCAAACTTCTTCCGGGACTACCTCTATATACCGCTTGGAGGAAACCGCACAGGTGCCGCACGAACCTATGTAAACCTGATGATAGTCTTTGTGCTTTGCGGGTTGTGGCACGGAGCCAACTGGACCTTTTTGGTATGGGGTGTTTTTCATGGCGCGCTCCTGATAGTAGAAAGGTTTATCGGGCTGAGAGAATCCGGGTCGATCAGCTATATCATTTTTAGAAGAACTGTAACGCTATTTCTTGTTATGGTCGGTTGGGTCTTCTTTAGGGCTGAGGTACTTG
>JADFVP010000024.1 GCA_015222595.1 Pseudomonadota bacterium | reverse complement strand
GTCGATGGACGAAGAGTTACCAAAGAGCACGGGAGCCGCAACACCTGCGACTATTCCGATGAGCACGATGACCATCACAAGCTCTATCATCGTAAAGCCGCGCTCTCCATTTCTCTTTATAGCTCTTTTTATCAAGCTCTCACCTTAGCTATTGTCCTCGTTATCTCTTACAACCTATTATATTTGTGGTTTAAGTAAAGGTCAATGCAAAGGTCACGAAAGTCAGAACTTGTAGATGAAGATCGAGTGGCCTAAAACCGCCTCCGGCTCGCGCTCTCTGAAGAAGCGGTACATGTCTCGGTTCGGGAGGTAGACCCCCTGGAGCATTGTTGCCGAAATGGCGAACCAGCCCTCAAGCTCAATGTCTCCGCCCGCGCCCTCTGTCATCGGCATATAGTAACTCGGCAGGTAGTCGTACTCTATGCCGTACTGCTTCGGGTCCGAGAAGCCGAAGTACGCAAGCTTTATCCTTTTTATATCGCGCTCAACCATAAACTCCTTTAAGGCCGGCAAGTCCTGGCCCCAGTCGAGGTTAGAGTCAACAAGGTACTTGTACCCGTTATCAGGATTGCCAATGAATTCGTTGAAGTAGGCTAGCTGGTGCGGATAGGTCGCCCCGGCCACCACGACGTACCATGCTATTGCAATGACCAGTACGCGTTTAGCCAGCCGAACGGACTCTGTCTTAATTGTCGTGACAGAACCTATCATCACAAAGATGAACGGGTAGATCGGCAACAGATGCCTGAGACCGATATTTACGTTCTGCGCGCTAACGAGTACAAAGAGCATAAGAACCGGAAGCAACAGCCAGAGCGCACCGAGCCCGCTCGCGCTTCTCTTCATACTTTTCAGATAGTAGATAACAGAAGCAGCAAAAAGAAAGAGTGTCGGTATCGGGGTCTTCAAGAGGAAGGCCACGGTAAAGTACTGCCACCAGCCGGTACCGGAGTACTCGCCCATTAGAAAGGCAGCCCTTCCGGTAGAGGCCCCGGAGACCACGCCTGCCACTCCGTAGAGGTACGATTCCGGCAACAGTTTAAAAGCACGGATGAAGTCGTACAGTGGCGCGAAAGCTGAAGTGTCGAAGCGCGCCCAGTCGAGCGGCATATACCCTGCGCCCGGAGAGTGAAACCTGAAGGCGTAGAAGGTCCATATAAAAAAGTAGACAAGCACGAGTACCGGAATAAAGAGCCCGAGCGTCTGCTTCAGCCCGCTTGCTCTCAGCCTAACTATAAAAGCGGCAACAAAGATCGGCATCAGAAAGAGCGCAGAGTGCTTTGTCGTCAGCGCTGCGGCGATAAAGAGCGCAGCCAAGAGTGAAGTCAGAAGCGTTCCCTCTTCACCAGAGAGACGCCAGAGAAAATAGGTCGATATGAAAAAGAAGGCCGTTATCGGCAAGTCTGTTGTGGCGAGCGCAGAGTGCGCAAGTATATTAGGGCTAAGCGCGGTAAACAATACAGAGACCAGCGCACCTGTTACTCCCCACAGACGGTACGACCAGAGGTACACAAAGACCAGCAGCAGACAACCTACAATAATCGTACCTGCTCGCGCGCTCGTAAGAATTTTAGTGCCCGGCACGGAGTTTTCGAAGAGGAACTTTAGCGAGTATTGAAAGAAGTCGGAACCGGGCGCGCCTTCGGGCTTTACGCTTTTATCGAAATCGAGATCGTAAAGAAGAGAAGGCCCAAGGGCCGAAATGGCTCTGCCGGTAACGGGGTGGTTCAGCGGAGAAAGATAATCCATGCCCTCCTCTACATAGGCGTACCCTGCCATCAGGTGCGCGCTCTCGTCCCATGTGTTCGATTTTACCCGCGAGATTGAGAGTGTAATAACCACAAAGAGCAGAAGAAGAACGAGCGCGCCGAGCAGACTCTTTTTAAGAGTCACTTCTGCTGTGCTATCGAAGTTGACTCTCATACGCTGCTCCTGTCTGCTCTTTTAGAGAGAAGAAGAGCGCCGAGATAGGCCGCGCCTGCAAGAATATAGAGCGAGTTGAAACCGGCTACCATGGAGAGGTACTCGAACATGCCGCCTGTTACCGCGCCGAAGATATTTGAGCCGAGGTCTATATCCATTCTCTTGCTACGAGAAAATGTGTTGCCGAAGACGAGGGCCGAGAAGAAGATAGGTGAAGCAATGACGAAGATTGAGAGCAGGAGTTTTAGTTTCCAGCCGAGCGGCAGCAACAGGTCGAGCGGGATAAAGTAGAGGATAACAATAGTAGCCAGAATAGCAAGGTATGGAAGTAGCGTTCTCTCTATTTTAAAGAGGTGAATAGAGAGGTTCGCCAGCAGTATCGCCGAGAGTATGGAGGCGATGACTATTGAGACCACAGTAACGGTCGAGCCGAAGAGCAGCGCAAGTGAGGTTATGCTCTTGGTCTCTAAGAGCATGAAGCCGAAGCCCAAGAGAAAAAAGAGCGGAGAAAAGCCGAGACCGGCGCGGCCTACCGCACCGATAAAGGCTATAGAAATAATCGGAATAAGAATAATCATCGAGACGTATTCGCGCGGAATCTTTTTACCGCTCAGATAAAGAAAGGGCCAGTCATCTGTAGGCATTGCATTATTGAACTCCATTGGTGCAGGCTTCTCTGCCAAGCCTGCACCCGGCAGGTGTGTTATAAGGCCGGGCAGACCGTCCATATTCGAAAGGTCACCATCAAAAGCCCTGAGCCCCGGCCCTGCCACAAAAGAGACGTTGCCGGAGACCGGCTCTTTCGGGGTAAAGACAACTACGTTAGAGCCGTAGACCTCGCGTATAACGGAGAGCAGCCTGAGGCGCATGTCATGCCTAGGTGCATTGTAGTTCAGTTGCAAAAGTCCGTTCGGGCTGAGGATCTCTTTTGTTCTGGCAATAGACTCGTAGGTGTAGACGAAGTTCTCGGTTCTTATATTCGACATATGAGAGAGATGGTACTGGGAGTCGAGAAAGCCGATGACCACGAGGTCGAACTTTTTATCGGTCGAATGGAAGAAGGCGCGCGCGTCGTTCACCTCTATTGTAACGCGAGGGTCTAAAAAGGGCCGGTGCGGGTGGAAGGCCTTTCCGACCGTAATGAATGCCGGGTCTAGCTCCACCGCCGTTACGTCTGTTGCGCCGTTACGAAGCGCCATCTCAACTTCATTGCCTGCCCCGGCGCCCGCTACCACTACGCTCTTGGGGTCTATTATATTGTACGGTATTTCATAGATCGACTTCGACTCGTTGTTCAGTTGCTGTTCAGGGCCGGAGTACTCCATGTCGAAGTTCATCGCCCCTACCTGAGGGTTGCCGTTGGTGGTGGAGATGAACCCGGCGCTGGTATCGGTCGAGAAGGGATAGACCCGTACCTTGCTGTACGGAGACCAGAGTTCGCTACCAAAGTGCGCGGAGAAGAGCAGGAAGAGCGCAAGGACCGAGGCCGACACACTTATCCAGAACGTTACGCGGGTCGAGTACCTCCACGACCAGTAGAGCAGAGGCAGCAGAATGAGAGCGAACCAGACGACCGGCTTTGTCCAGCCCCAGCCAAGGAGCGCGAAGACTACAATTCCCGCGAGCGACCCTGCTATGTTTATAGAGTACGCGCGAAGAGGCCTCATGCCGCGCATAGCGCGCATGGTCTCCTGCCCGAACGGTACGAAGTAGAAGGCGATGATGAGGTAGAACGCGACCAGCACGCCGAGCATCGGCACGCCCTGTGCGCGAGTGTTAGCCCAGAACTCCGGCCAGATAGTTTCGTCTTTGCTGGCGTAGTCGAGGTCTATGCGAAGGTAGTCGTTGAAGTAGATCGTGATGACTAAAATTACGAGCGTTGCGATAGGCACATACTCTATGTAGTTGCGCTTTACATTCGAGAGCATGAAGCCGGTGCCGAGCCCTAAAAAGACCGCAAGGAGCACGGAGTTCTTGTAGAAAGAGAGCAGGTAGATATTCGACGGAATGAAGCGGATGAGCACAAGCTCGGTAAGGAGCGTAAGAAAACTTATACCGAAGAGCATGGCCGTAGAGCCGCGCCCGAACTCTCTGCCATCTATAGCGCTGTTATCAAGAAAGCTATCCGCCATACCTACCGCGCCTCTCCCCTCTTTTACGTCTATAAAAGGCTATGAAGACAAGTCCCGCCAGAGTAATGGAGCTTACAATAGCGCCAGCATAGAAACTCGTAGGCGCAAAGACGAAGCGAACTCTATGCGTACCGTCGCCGAGCGCGACCGCCTTGAAGGCGTGGTTGGCTCTCAGTAGCGGTCTACTAACGCCGTCTACGTAGACCTTCCAGCCCGGATACCAACTCTCGGAAGTTACGAGTATCGACGGGGCCGTGGCAGAGACCTTCAGCTCTACGGAGTTGGCTCTCAGTTCTAAGATTTCGATTGAGGGCTCTGTAGCCGTCGTAGTTGGAGCGCCATCAAATCCGTCGCTCCACGGGTTTACTTCGAGCAGAGCCATAGAAGAGGGCGTAAAGTCCTTACTCGCCATTATCTCAAGCCGTGTGTCGTGTTCAGGAACTATGGCGAAGTCTTCAACGAGGTAGTAGCGGTCTATGCTAGAGAGGTTCTCGTAGATCTTTACCGTTTCGGTCTCTTCATAAAGTCCGGCCTCTTTATCAGCAACAGGCTCTTGCCCTTCGTTCATGCCGACAACATACACAAGCTTGAATTCGTCCGACTCTATTGCCGGAGTAGAGACCACGTACTTTACGTTCATGAGCGAGAGCAGGTTTGTGGAGTCTATTGCCGCGCCCTTTGCAACCGTTTCGTACAGCTCTGCAAAGAGCTGACGCTTCATAACATTCACTCCACCGATACCGTAGATACCGTGTTCGAGATTATACCCTTCGAGCTTCTCTTTTGCCAGCCTCTCACCGTCCATTGAGATAGTCGGCGTGCCGCCCTCGGTCAAAGCAGCGACAGGCATCAGCGCGCCCTCCTTCAACGTCTTTGGCGTTACGAAGACCCTGAAGAGCGACTCGTCTTCTTTGATACTCTTAATGACCGTGCCCGGCGTGTGATATTGCTTGCTGGGCGTGGTGCCGTAGTAGTTGTTGTGCGCGAAGAAGAGGTCTATGCCGAGAACGATAATAATAAAGAGCGGCAGCAGAGGCCTCAGGCGGAAACTCCTGTAGGCCGTAAAGAGGCCGAGCGCGGAGATGATAAAGAAGACGAGCAGCCGTTTTAGATTGAAGAGATTGATTCCTGCGTAGTTGTACTCCGGGTAGTCGTAGCCGCGTTCGGCAAGCGTGCCCATGATATCGGCATCGTAATAGCTCAGGTACCCGAACAGGAGTGCGGCAGCGGTGGCAATAACGAGCAACAGAACCGGTGCGCCTCTCAACCCGCGCTTCTGTGCCATAGAGGTATATATAACGTCGAGACCGAGCCCTGTTGCAATTGCAAGAAAGACAGAAGGCACAAAGAGGAACTTTACCGGATACCTGATCTTTGCGAAGAAGGGCATGTACTCGAAGAGGTACGGGTAGATGAGGCTGTTGTTGCCCATGGCGAGCATAAAGAAGAGTATGCCGACAAAGATGAAAAGCAGCGTTCGCGCGCGGTAGCGTAGAAAGAAGAAGAGCGAGAGCAAAAGTGGCAGCGTGCCGATATAGACGGTCTTCAACCAACTCTGATTCGCCCAGTACTTCTCGCTCGACGCTCCGTAGCCGTAGAGGTCGGGAATGAAGAACTGGATAAAGTCCTTGAGGTCGAAGCTCCATGTAGTGGCCTCGAAGTAACTTAGCCCCCCAGAGCGCGTGGAGAGCGAGGCGAGTTCTGCAAAGGGCAGAAGCTGAACGGCGCTGAGCAGCAAAAAGAGCACCGCAACAAAAATAAAGAGAAGTATGCGGACAGCGCCGCTATAGTGGCGCTCCGAGGCCTCCTGCATGACCATGCGGCGCGGGTCAAAATCAAAGATGGACGGCCAGATGGTGATCAGCCCGAGAAGCCCGAAGGTTCCGAGAAGCACCTCTATACCGCCTCCTGTAAACATTACCGCCATTACCATGACAGTAAGAGCCGCGTACTTTGCCGAACCGCGCCTAAGTGCGCGCAGGAAGAGGAAGAGCGCAAGAGGAACCCATGTGACGCTAAGGAGCGTGCTCAGCACGTTATGGACGCTAAAGAGGTAACCGGAAAGCATGAAGGTAAGCGCCCCTGCCATCTGCCCAGAGCGCGTTGCCCCTACCTCTTTTAGAAGCAGCAGCGTAAAGAGCCCGGCGAGAAAGTAGTGGAGCACGATAACGAGGTTGAAGCCGAGGTCGAAGGGTAAAGCCAAAAGAAGAATATTTGGCGGATAAAGAATACCGGGCTGTAAAGTGGCCAATAGCGGGTGGCCGCAGTAACTGAACGGGTTCCAGAGCGGAAACTCTCCGGCACTTAAAATAGTCGTCCATAGGATTCTAGGAGGAATGAAGAAGACCGAGAGGTCGCGCTCGGTAAGAAGAGACGAGCCGTCGAGTACCGTAAAGAAGTACGCGCAGGCAAGTACCAAGAGAACCGCTGGTGGGAGTAGTCTCGACATCTTCATTCAGTTATGGGCCGTTGTCTATTTAAGGATAAAAGAAGACCCGCTGCCGTACAATCTCGCTTAAACTTTGCTGAGAGAGGCGACAACGGGTTCTTATAGTGTCTTATCTGATACTGAATCACAAGCGGCTTGGAACTTCGGTAAGCCACATGTCAGTCTCTTCTAGTCCAGCCAAATCTCATCTAGTCTGACCAAGTGCTTTTTAAATCAGCCCAGGAGCCAGGTTGGCCCTAGAAGTTGTACTGGAACCTCGGGCCGAGTGTCGTTGCGTCAGCCGTGTAGGTCATCGTATATGGCGTATTGCCGACCGTAATGGTTATGAGGCCCGAACCGGCGCCGATAAGCAGTCCGCCGGGAGCTCCCGAAACCGTGGCGCCTGAGATATTGGCGTTGAAGAGAACTGCCGTGTCGGCTGCTACCCCTTCGGTCGTGCCGAGCATGTAGGTAGTGTTGTTAAGAATATACTGTGCGTGGAGTATGTTGGCAGCGCCGGATATGGCCCCGGCTACACCCTTGGCAGTGGAAACTCGTGCATCACCCTGAAGATCTATGAACCTTGGTACTGCAACTGCAGCCAGTATGGCGAGAATAACTATGACCATTACAAGCTCAATCAGGGTAAAACCTTTGCTGTTCTTTATAGTGCGAATCATCCAAGCCCTCCTTAGTAGACTTTAATAAGTATAGAGTACTTTTATCATTTCATTATTCTTTGTCAAGTGGTTTGTACTCTGTTATATCGGCACTTTAGCTCTCAACTTAAACTGCTCTTTGCACAAGCTATGCTACCACGACTCGTAACCTGCGGTGGTGGTTCTGACCATTGCGTTCTTCGGCTCAAGGGTATATAGGTTGCCGAACGGGTCGACGGGCACTCCGCCCGGGCCTACGGTCATAGCCTCTACGTACTTTCCTGTCATCTCTATCTTGAACTCGCTGCCGTCTATCCCCTGCTTTGGAACTACGATCTTGGCTTGCACAAGCTCCTCTATTGAGTCGGGAAGCCGTTTTTTTGTCATGGCAAAGAGGTTTACGCCGCTTCTTAAGTTAGAGAGCTCAATCCTTAACGCCCCTTCCTTTACCGAAACAATAGAGGCGTTAAAACGGTCTACTACAATGACGAGCAGAAGGAGGATAAAGAAGAGCACGAGCACGGTCTCTAGAAGCGTGCGGCCCCGGCAGTTGAACAGCGTGGAACGACTAGGGCGTTCGGGCCGCGCACCTTCCGGGCTCTTCATTGCTGTACGACCCTCAGTATGTCCCACATCGGCAGGAATATAGCGAGGGCCATAAAGAGAACGATACCGAAGATAAAGGCCAGGAGCACGGGCTCTAAAATGGTTGTGAGGTTCCGAATGGTGGCATCCACCTCTTTGTCGTAGTAGTCGGCCACCTTGTCGAGCATCTCGTCGAGGTTACCGGTCTCTTCTCCTACGGCCACCATCTGAATTACCATAGTATCGAAGTGGGCGCACTTTGCCATCGGTTCGGAGATGTCCTTGCCCTCGCGCACATCGGCCTCTATCGTCTTTATCTCGCTCTTTATCATGCCGTTATCAACGGCGCGCGAGACAATGTCGAGGGATTGGAGTATCGGAAGGCCCGACCGGTACATCGAGCCGAGCACGCGGGCGAAGCGCGAAAGGGTTGACTTCTGTATGAGCGGGCCGAAGATCGGGAGCTTCAGCACGACGGTATCGCGCACCATCTTGCCATTGTCGGTTGAAAGGTAGCTCTTTAGGCCCAGATAGACGACTATGGCAATTACGACACCTATGTACCAGTAAGAGACAAAGGCGTTGGAGAGTGCCATCAGTATGCGGGTTGGCAGCGGCAGCGCAACGTCGAATGAGGCGTACATCTTGGCGAAGCGCGGCACCACAAAGTTCATGAGCACTATTACGGCAAGAACTATAGCGGTTATGACTATCTTAGGGTAGAGCGTGGCGGACTTTACCTTGGCGGCGTTCTCGGCGCTCTTTTCGAAGATTGCGGCCAAACGGTCGAGCACCTCGTCGAGCATGCCTCCTGCCTCGCCGGCCTCTATCATGTTGGAGTATATTTCAGGAAAGATGTCGGAGTGCTTTGCCACTGCGGCGGCAAATGTAGAGCCCTCCTCCACCTCTTCGCGTAGCGCCGTGATTACGGCCACGAACTTTGGGTTCGACATCTGCTTCTCTAGCGTGAAGAGGGCTCTGGTTAAAGGAACCCCCGCGCCGAAGAGCGTTGCGAGCTGACGGCTAAAGAGCACGATGTCGGTGTTGGTGACCTTCTTGTTGAAGAACTCGCCGAGCCCCCTGCCCTTTGAGATAACGGCCTTTGCGGTCGAGACCTTTATGGGAATGAGGCCCATCCGGTCGAGCGAGTTCTCCAGAGAGCGGACGTCGTTGGCCTCGAGCGTTCCGGTAACTAGCGCCCCGTTTGAGTCTCTCGCCTTATACTGGTATGCGACCATTTAATTCATCACCATATAAATAAAGTCCAATACCCGAACGGTTACTCGAAGACCTGAGTGGCGTTCAGCACCTCTTCAAGCGTTGTCTCTCCGGCCATTGCGGTCTTTACGCCCTGAATCCTCATCGGCTTAAAGCCCTGCTTCTTTGCTATGTCGGTCAGCACTGCGGAGTCATGCAGTGCGACCACCGAGGCGCGAACCTTGTCGTCTGGCAGAAGCACCTCGTAGATACCTATTCTTCCCTTGAAGCCCGTGCCCTTACATGTCTTGCAGCCGACCTCTTTGAAGAACTTCGGAACCTTGCCCTCGGTAAAACGGACGCCAAGTTCCATTAAGAGTTGCGGGTCTGGTTCGTACTCCTCTTTGCAGCTCTCGCAGAGCTTCTTAACCAGCCTCTGGCCGACGATGCAACTTAACGACGACGAAACCAGATACGGCTCTATGCCCATATTGAGAAGCCGCGACACCGTACCGATTGCGTCGTTGGTGTGTATGGTAGAGATGACGATGTGGCCCGTAAGAGCAGCGTGTATGGCTATCTCGGCGGTCTCCTTGTCGCGTATTTCACCTATTAGCACGACGTCCGGGTCCTGGCGCAGTATGTGGCGCAGAGCCGAGGCGAATGTTATGCCGACCTTCGGGTTCACGTGCACCTGATTGACGCGCTTTATGTGGTACTCGACAGGGTCTTCGACCGTTACGAGGTTCTTGTCCATTGTGTTCAGCAGGCTCAGCAGCGTGTAAGCGGTTGTCGTCTTACCCGAACCGGTTGGGCCTGTAACGAGTATCATTCCGTGCGGCCTCTTCACCACCTTCTTGAGAGCCGCCAGTGTTTCGGGCACCGGAGTAAGCCGGTCGATGTCGAGTATCATCTTGCCCTTGTCGAGAAGCCGCATGACGACCTTCTCGCCGAAGATAGTCGGCAGAGTGGAGAGCCTGACGTCGATGTCGCGAGAAGCGACCTTGACGACGAAACGGCCATCTTGAGGAAGCCGCTTCTCTGCAATATCTAGGTCAGCCAGAACTTTCAAGCGCGAAATGACCGCAGGATGCATCTTCATCTGGAGGTTCGCCGACTCTATGAGCATACCGTCCACACGGAAGCGAACCCTTAGAGTGTCTTCATCCGGCTCTATATGGATGTCGGAAACTCCGTCCATAGCGGCGCGCGAGACCATCATGTTCACAAGCTGTACGACAGAGGTCTCACCGGCGATCTTTTCGAGTTTGTCCGCAGTCTCCTCGCCCGGAGCAAGCTCCACGTCGGCATTTTCGGCGGCCTTGGAGACCATCTCCTCAAAGCTGCCCTCCATGCCGTAGTCCTGGCTTATCGACTTGGCAATCTCTGTCTCTGTGCTTACGAGCGGCTCTATGTGGTAGCCGGTTATCTTCTTAATTTCATCGATTGCAACGACGTCGATCGGATCGAGCATCGCGATCTTCAAAACTCCGTCCTCTAAAGAGATCGGCACCAGGTTGTACTTCCTGGCAGTAGTTTCAGGAATGAGCTTCATCACGTCGGGGTCGATGATCATCGTGCTCAGCATGATGGAGGGTATGCCGAACTGTATGCCGAGCCCGTTGGCAATATCCTCCTCGGTGGCGTAACCGAGGTTCACAATCACCTTGCCGATGCGCTCTTTGGTCCGTTTGCCGACCCTGAGAGCCTCCTCCAGCTGCACATTGCTCATTATCCCGCTCTCGACGAGAATGTCCCCTAGATGCTGTTTGTTCTTGGTAATAACCATAGTAAGTACTATATCGCTCTTTTACGTTATTTATTGAATGGTTATATTATAAACGGAGCAAACGTCTCCCTGTAATCTAATTATACCTAATTAATTACAGTTGTATAGGCAAAAAAAACGGTCCGGGCCATTAGGCCCGAACCGTCTCTATATAACTTTCTATTCTACTCTTTTACGTCCTCAGCTACTGCATGGGCTAAAACAGAGCCCGTTAGCCGACGAACTTGCACTTGGAGGCTGCTGTTCTGGTGTCCATGTTGCGGCCCCTGTTTATGTGGTCGTCTATCTCTGCGGCACAGCCTATCATCCTGCCGAAGAGGAAGGTCGTGAAGCCTGCGGCCTCGACCTCTTCGTCTCCCATCTCGCCTTTGGCAAAGGACTCCCAAACGACTTTGAGAAGGATTACGGCGATAACCGCATCTACGTTAACGCAGTAGACGTTCTTGCTAACCTTGTTGTCGAAGAGCGCCTGCACGAGCTTTCCGTAAAAATCGAGGAAGACGTTATAGATCTTCTTCTCGCCGAAGAGCTCCGTCACGAACCGCTCACGCGGGTCGTAGTTAACGTCCTTGCCCTTGAAGATAGGGTGGTTGACGCATGGAATCTTCTTGTACTCTATATTGCCGAGCGATTTCTGCTCTGTCTTGTAGTTAAGGTACTCGACAGCGCACTTGTCGGCGATTCGCTTAAGGTCTATTCCGTGGTTCGGGTCTGCCGGGTCTTTAAGTCCAGCGGCCTTGAACTGCTCGATGAGGAAGGCGATGGCCTCGTAGCCGTTTCCGCCGTGAGCAAAACCGGTGTGGGTCATGAATCCGATTGCGGCCTTGTTTATCTGCACACGGCCCGGATCTTCGGGACCGTCTGCGCTAACCGCGCCCTTGGATCCCTGCGCCGAGATAGTACCCGGTCCGTTGGTGATGATGAGGCCCAACAACATCGAAAACTCGAACAGTTCCTTTTCGTCCGGCTTTCTGCCTATAAGTGCCAGGAAAGCGGCCTCGGTAAAAGACCACTCGTTAATAAGCTCTTCGGTGGCAACACCGCAGAAAGAGTCGTTGGTGTGCTTCTCCGCGCTTACCGAGCAACCGACCATGGTGGAGAAGATGAGCGAGTGCCACGGAAGCGTGGTTATGGTCGTCTTGGAGATAACCCTGTTTACGAGCGGGGCCCAGCCGAGCGTCATCCAGACCGCGCCGAGAAGAGCGCCTGTGGAAGGCGTGCCGCCCGAGGCCTCTTTAACGAACTCGATAAAGACCGACTTATGGTAGAGCGAGTCGATCTTCTTCAAGATCGTTACCGCTATGTCGTCTCCAGAGGTCGCCTTGAGCTTGCCGAGCGCCGCAGGGTCTGCGCCCTTAAGTAGTTCTGCATAGTCGAAGCCTTCAGTAGCAGAGGCCATGCCCGTATGCTCGAAAAGGCCGAGCAAGAGCTTAGAGGTCTCTGTTGCCGGGGCAACGAGCTTGGGGCCGATAATAGCAACGGCTGCCGAGAGCACGGAGTTTGGTGAGCTTCCGGCCTCTCTTGCCGCATGAGAGGCGGCAAGCTCCCCTGTGCCGTGGTGGTTAAGTCCGGCGGTGAAGATTATGTTGGCAAGATCGCGCCCGTACTCGTCCGGGTACTCGCGAGTAACTGCAAAGACGAGGTTCTCTTCGAGCGACTTCTTCGATGAATCAAGTATAGAGGTGTTATGGATACGCGAAACTTGTGTCTTTGGATCCATCATCGAGACGCCTGAAGTATCCTTCATGGTCTCGCGCGGAAAGTGTGCCCCGGTCTGCGAGTTGATTATATCTATCTGCTCGTTGTACGGAGTAACAGCCGTTACGGTCGGTTGCTTCAGGGAATCCGGAAGAGTAAGCCCTGCGTCGTTGCCAAACCAAGCTTTCAGCGAAAGGTTGCCCTTTGGCTCAAAGTCCGGCTCAATACCGTTCAGCTTCATAACAGCGGTCATCGCCTCAGGAATGTGCGCAATGTTTATGACCACTGCGCCCCTCTTGGAGACAACCGGGTTCTCAGGCGTGTAGATAGCGTCTACGCCGAAGTTATCCATGTACCACTTCTCTTTAGCAGCAGCGTCGTCACCAGAGCCAGCGAGGCTTCCGGCGTGGCCGCAGGCCTTCGACAGACGCGCCTTCCAGCGACCGACAACACAGGCCACCGTAGGTTTGTTTATCTTTAGGTCGTGCTCGTAGTACCCGCCCGGCTCGGTGTAGATAACGGCGCACTTGCTTCTGTCGTCGTTGTCGAGAGCGTGGAAGAACTCCTTGGGAGCGTAATGGATGTAGACATCCTTACCGCTCGAAATCGAAGTTGTGGTTCCCCAGCCGTGCGTAAGAAGGTAGACAGCTATGGTTGTGGTGAAGTTACCGGAGTTGGAGAATAGTGCAACCGTGCCCTTTACAAGCGACTCTTCGGGCTTCGACCCGCCGAGCGCGCCGCCTATGCGGACATGGTTCCAGGCATCTGCGAGCCCAAGGCAGTTGGCGCCGAAGACGTCTACGCCGTTGGCCTGACAGATAGCGCGTATGGAGCGCGCGTCGCTTGCAGAGACCTTCTCTGTAAGGATAACGACTTTACTCAGTTCCGGGTTGTGGCGAACCGCCTCGGCAACTCCGTCTCTGACTCCTGCCGGAGGCAGATAGATAACTGCAGTGTTGAACTTGTGGCCGTCGTCCATGGCCTCTTTGATCGAGTTGTAGACGGGAATAGCGCCGTCTGCCGTTTCAACCGACTGGCCGCTGCGTCCGGGGCTGGTGCCGAATACTATGTTACCGCCGGAGTAGACGTGGCTTACAGGTGTTACCGTTCTGGACTCGTTTCCGGTAATATTGAGAACACAGACGCGATCGTCCTTTGTAGCTAGCTCGCTTAGCGAGTTGACTCCCAGGTAGTATGGAAATCCCTTTACACCGTCTTTATGCATAACTGAACGCCTCTTTATATAGTTTGTACGATTTCAGTTCGTATTATTGTCTCTTGCCCGTTTGAGCCGTAAGTGACAGCTTTAAGTTACCGAAGCTGATGCTATACGAGGCCCTTAGGCGAGCTTTTTAGCCAGAGCTTCGCGCCCTTCGTTACCCATCCAGATATCGGCTGCCATTGCGTAGTTTACGACTTCGCTCATTGCAGAGTCGTGGCCGAATATCTTGTACGGAAGCTTCAGGTTCTCTAAAATATCGCGCATGTAGCCCATGCCGCGAATAAGGTTCGGCCCGCCTCTGCCGATGACAACGTAGAGCGGGGTCGGCCCGTAGGTCTGTACGTACTCTTTTAACGCGTCACCCATAGCGCGGAAGGTCTCGTAAATATCGGTGTTATTCGCCTTGCCGCCGATAATAAAGAGCACGTTCGACTGTGCGAGCCAGTACTTGAAAACGATCTGCGAGATCTGGAACATCTTCTCGTACGGCGGGTTTCCACCGAAGTCGGAGCTTATGGTGGCTCTGTCGCCAAGTAGCTCTGTAACGAGCGCATTGGCTCCGCCGCCGAAGGTCGGTGCGGTAATCGTACCCTTCTCATTCATAACAAAAACGTCACTTTGCCCCTGATAGGTGCGAAGCTGGTTTATCTCCTGCTCGAACTCCGAGTAGTCGGAAGCGAAGAGGTGCGATGGAAGATCGAGCCGCTTCCATGCAGGGTTGTCTATGTCGAAGCCGCACTTGAAGTCGCATGCAACGGGCACTAGCCTGCCCTTCTTGTTCGGGGACATGCGAATCGGGTTAAGCTCAAGGGTGCTCATTCCGTAGTTGTTGTAGAGCGTCCAGAGTTTCGGAAGGTTCTGCACCAGCGGGCTGATGATTTCCTTCGGAGCGCCGAGCTTGGTGAGCGCGTTGGAGATGTGGAAGCTTTTCAGTCCGGTAAGAGGGTCGAAAGGAACCTCGACTATCTTGTCTTCCGGAAGCTCTTCGATGTCAACACCACCGTGGTGGGTAATTGTCATGGTTGGAGCGCGGAACTGCGTGGAGTCGGAGATCGAGAAGTAGACCTCGTGCTCTGCGGCTACCGAGCCCTCGAAGGTCACGCCGTCGGCCTTGGCCTCCGTGGTTCCATGAACGTGCTCGCAGAAGTAGAGCCTCTCTTTCTCAGCCAGGGCGGTTCCAATATCAGACGCCCTGCCGATGAGGCCGCTCTTGCCCTTTTTGCCGACTCCGCCCTTGAAGATAGGCTTTATGAAGACCGAGCCGCACTTTGCAATAAGATCCTTAATCTCGTCCGGGCTCGCCTCTGGGCCGAGCACCGTGGCTGAAGGGTACTCAACCTTGCTGAGTAGTTTGCCTCCCCACAAAAGACCGGTAAGCTGCATCTGTTCTCCTCCATTAAGTCGTGTGTTTGTCTAATCCGTAAGATCTATTTTATTGTTCCCGCCCGGCAAAGTAACTCCGGGGAGTGCACATCTGCTGACAGGGGTCTAAAGCCTAGCCCTGTACTACGGTATCGAGCGCGGCATTGAAGGTAGCGCTCGGGCGCATAGCCTTTGTTGCTTTGTCGAAGTCGGGCTTGAAGTAGCCGCCGATATCGACTGCGCTACCCTGTGCGGCATTAAGCTCCTCGACTATCTTCGCTTCGTTCGCTCCTAGCTCGGTTGCGAGCACCCCGAAGCGGGCCTTCAGC
>JADFVP010000139.1 GCA_015222595.1 Pseudomonadota bacterium | reverse complement strand
CGGTACTGTTTACTATGTTGAGCCCGTTGGCATTCTGCTGTGCCTCATTGTTCAGGTCGAGCCCTGTCGTACGGTTGGCGACAACTACTGATGTCTGTCCGACAATGAGCCCTCCGCCACCAGCCACCTCACCAGCCGTCACCCCGTCCATGGTTCTGTCATTTAGAGCCACCGGTTCAGAATGCGTCTGTGGTGCGCCAAGCAGCAGACCACTTAAAAGCAGAGTCGCACTCAATAATATTTTTTGTTTTCTGTTTGCCATAGCTACCTTATAAAAATAGTCCGTCCGTCTGTTTGGCTACTACTTAAGTATGGCCTGTTCTGTTTCTGTCTGTCCTTGCCCCGGCAGAAACGCCGGGGCAAGAACTGAACAGAGTGCTGAATTAACGGCTGTGACTTATTACGTTGGTCTGGCTAAGGCCCAGAGCACCGCTGCTCGAGAGCTGGCCTGTACGGGCAATGTTAACGCCGTCGGCTACTGCGCTGCCGGTGGCATTGACAATGTTCATGGCGTTGGCATTGCTCTGCGCGCTGCCCGAGAGCGTCAGGTTGAAGGTAGTGTTGACCGTGAGGCTTGAGTCGTCAACAACTATGTACTCGGCCTGTGCGTTATTTAGCTCAAATGGTGAACGGTAGGTGTTTGAGCTATTGTCGGTGAACTCACTATCCCCGACGCTGCTGACAGTCTCGTTGTCCATTACGGTGTTGTCCGTTATATTGGAGGTACCATCGCTCGTCTCGCCACCGGCTTCACAGGAGCCCATTACCACTCCGCAACCGGCGCCATTTATCTCAATGGTAAGGTCAGGCAGAATCAGCCTGCCGTATAGAGAGAGATCTGCACCTTCTACCAGCATGCCGCCGTAACTGTCGCGGGTAGTCTCACCAGTTGCTTCCGTAACAGTCGTGACTACGTCAGGAGCGGCTATAACCGGTCCGCCAACGGCCAGGCCTACATGCACCTCACCGCCGTCGATGCCGAGGCTGACTATTCCGGCGCCTGCTCCACCTTTACCGGGGTTCGTTGTTACCTCCGCTCTGGGGGCAGTATCGTCGCCGGAATTGAGACCGCCTGCAATCAAGGTATTGACACCGGCTGTAGTTTTGGTAGAGCTGTTACTTATAACTGTTTGAGTATCCGCGATGTCATTGTTCCGGCCGAAGCTATCGTTGTGCGTCTCGGAGCCGGTGCGGTCTACAACAGTTAAAGTGTCTCCTTCGGGCCGGGAGTAGTTGGGCATCGATGCCGAGCGCCTCTGCTCCTGGTTGATGATGTTCGACTGCTCTATCCCCGCTTGCCCGTCATTTACGCCGGGCTCTGCACCGTTAACTTCCCAGATGTTTATGCCGTTGGCCACGGTCGACTCGGCGCTGTTCACCAGGTTGAGCCCTTTGGCCCCGCTCTGCGCCTCACCTTCCAGAGTAACGCCTCCGGTCTGGCTGATGGTCGCCTCTGAGCTGTTGCCGATAATGGCACCACCGGAGCCGCTGCTGCTGTGACTCGCATCGGTACCGGCTGTCACCTGGTCCAGAGCGCTGTCTCCCAGAGACACTGGCCCGGCAGACGCCAGTGACGCGCTGAGCAGAAGAGCACCCAGGACTAAAGATGTTTTGCCAAATCGCAAACATATTCTTCCATTTGCCATTAGAAACCTCTCTTTCTTGCTTGGTGTTGTTACCTACTTCAAGTTAATGCCTATTAGTTTTTTACGGATGGTTTTAAAAAAATCGGTTGGACGAGCAAAACAAAAAAGTGCCAATAATACAGTCCCTTAAATTTATAGGCTGTATATACAGGCACTCGGTACTACACCCCCTGAGGCCTGTAATGAGACCGGGTCGTAGAAAAGTATGGTCATGAAGATATCTATAAATAATGCATTTTTCATGCCCTTTTGGAAAACGACCATTGCCAACCTTCTAAGTGTTGGATTCTTTAAGGAATATAAAATTTGCCCCTCATACCTGTTGTTTATTTTTTATAGGGTAGAAGAGAGAAAGTGTAAATAGTTTTGACAGTCATTCTGTAGAAAGTATGTCAGTTCGTAAAATAGATAGAGTTTTCAGAGACTTAAGTAATGATGTATATGTAAAAAATGTTGACACTATATTGTGAGATATTACATCTTTGTCAGGAGTCAGGGAAATAGTAGAAAAGGGGAGGAACTTTTCTGGATATTTTCGAGGAAAATGCAATTATTTCTCTTGGTAATCGCTAAAACTGAATCTATCTATAAGTTGCGGCTTTGTAGGTGTAGTCCGCACTTCTTGCGGCCTTGCCAGCGGCCTTGTTACCCCGTTGCAAATAGTTGCAACGGGGTACATCTTGTTGTAAGTCAAACTTTCAGGAAGTCATTGTGTTATAAGTATTTAATTTGTAAATCAGTAGCTTACAAGAAGCTGCCCCTGGGCCCTTAAAATCCCGAGCCCGCAAGGGCGTGGGGGTTCGATTCCCCCCTCGGGCACCACTTAAAACGCACACACTACGCCGCCCAGTAACTTCTCCATCTCTCATCTAAGCCTTATGGTCTTCTCTTCTCTCCGCTTTATAGTTATTCTCCTTTATAGCCACTTTTTGATCGCCTCCCTTTTGTTAAGCCTATGTGTTGACCGGGCGTTGAGTATTGGGGTACAATCGCTTTCAATGGAAGAAAGTTCTTTTGGAAGAAAGTTCGAGTAACAAAAATAGATGCGCGCTCGCGGAGCAGCGCAAGAGAGACCTATGAAGATTTCTGAGATATTGAACGATACGCTTGCCGGAGTAGGCTTAAGTGCCGAACTAACGGAGCTTGTCGTACGCGTCGGCGCACTTATCGTCGTTATCATACTCGCTACTATCGCTAACATTATTGCCAAGCGGGTCGTGCTCCTGTGTGTCAGCTATCTGGTTGGGCGAACCGAGACAAAGATCGACGATATATTTCTTGAGCGAAAGGTCTTCACAAAGCTCTCGCACTTTGCTCCTGCTATTGTTATCTATCTTCTCTCGCCCCTTGCCCTCGGCGGATTCGAGCCGCTCTCAAGCGTTATAACCCATGCGGCGACGATCTACATGGTGGTAGTCGGTCTTCTGGTAATCGACTCCTTCCTGAACGCAATTTTAGACATCTACAGAACCTTCGAGGTATCCAAAGAGATACCGTTGAAGGGTTTTGTTCAGATACTGAAGATCGTCATCTACTTCTTCGCCCTGATCTTCATCATCTCCATACTGCTCGGCAAAAGCCCCGTCTACCTGATTAGCGGCTTAGGCGCGCTCACTGCGGTGCTCCTGTTGATCTTCAAGGACGCTATCCTGGGCTTCGTAGCAGGCATTCAGCTGATAACGAACAAGATGATAGCTCACGGCGACTGGGTGGAGATACCGAAGTACGGCGCCGACGGCGATGTGCTCGAAATCACGCTTACCACCGTAAAGGTGCAGAACTTCGACATGACCATTACCACCGTGCCGACCTATGCGCTGATTACCGACTCCTTTAAGAACTGGCGCGGCATGGCCGAGAGTGATGGGCGGAGAATTAAGCGCTCGGTCAATATCGACCTCTCCACCATCAAGCTCTGTACCGAAGAGATGATAGAGCGTTTTGCAAAGATAGAGGCGATAGGCCCCTATCTTGAGCGCAAGCAGCTCGAGATAGTAGAGTACAACAGCGCGCGCTCTGTAGACGACTCCGTTTTAGTCAACGGACGCCGCCTGACGAATGTCGGAACCTTCAGGGCGTACCTTGAGAGCTACCTTCGCTCGCATCCGATGGTAAACCAATCGATGACGCTTCTGGTGCGCCAGCTCGCCCCGACGGAGCACGGTCTGCCGATAGAGATATACGTCTTCAGCTCCGACAAAGACTGGGGTAACTACGAGGCGATACAGGCCGACATCTTCGACCACATCTTAGCCGTTGTGCCTGAGTTCGATCTCAGGGTCTTCCAGAACCCGTCCGGGGCCGACTTTAAGGGGCTGGCACGGTAGCAGGTTTCGTTGAGACCGGACAATCACCAGATAGAGATACCTAAAGGGTCGGTGAGCGAGTACCGATACTCTTCTTATATGCTATTGTTCCCGGCGTCTACTTAGAGCCGGTGAGAACCGG
>JADFVP010000138.1 GCA_015222595.1 Pseudomonadota bacterium | reverse complement strand
GTGTTGTGCCGGAGTTTAGCGCCGAGCCTGATGCAGGCACTGAGGTCTCTGAAGTTTCTGTCGTTTCTACCGTATCTGAAGATGAGCTTCGGGGGTGGCTTGCCTTGGGAGCCGTACGCGGCCTCTCGGGCCACGGCGCAGTTAGACTGGTCGGCGCTCTCGGCTCTCCGGCGGCGGTAATGGAGGCTTGCCGGAACGGGGCTGTACCGGAAGGAACTGGACCAAAGCTCGCTGGCAAGATAGGCGGTTTCGACGACTGGGCATGGGTGGACTCGCAGCTAGAGGCCGCGCGAAAGGGCGACATAACGATACTCGCTTACTCTGACTCCAGGTATCCGGCTCTTTTAAAAGAGATTCCGGACCCTCCGCACCTGCTCTTTGTAAGAGGCACGGAGTTTGGGCTTCTCGGATCCGTCTCTATCGGAGTCGTCGGCACGCGCAACGTTTCGGAGTACGGGCGCATGATCTCAGAGACCATCTCGCACGATCTAGCCTCTTTAGGCATTGTAGTTGTAAGCGGCGGCGCGCGCGGGTGCGACAGCGCAGCGCACAAAGGGGTGTTGAGGGCCGGGGGAGCGACCATAGCCGTACTCGGCACGGGTGTTGACATTGTCTACCCTGGTGAGAACCGCGCTCTCTACGAAGAGATTACAGACAGAGGGCTGCTCGTCTCGGAGTTTCCTGTTTCGACCCCACCTGCTAAGTACAACTTTCCGCGCAGAAACAGGCTCATAAGCGGTCTTTCGCTCGGCGTGCTGATTGCCGAAGCTCCTATTCGCTCCGGGGCGTTGATGACGGCGCGGAGCGCGCTTGAGCAAAATAGAGAAGTCTTTGCGGTTCCTGGCTCTGCGGTCTCGGTTAAGTCCAAAGGCTCGAACAGGCTTTTGAAAGAGGGCGCGGGGCTTGTTGAGTGCGCTGCCGACATTGTTGAGGCGCTAAGTCTTCGCATAGCCGGTTTTGGCGCACAGGAAAAGAGCGTGGCCGCTCGGAAGGTGTCACCAGAGAAGAGCTTGGGAGAAAAGGCTTCCGGTGAAACGAGTTCGCCGGAGAAGATTTCACCAGAGAAGATATCAGAAGAAAAGACGTCGGGCAACGGTGCAGCCGGGAAGCGCACGGAGGTTACCCCGTCGCTTACTAACGACGAGGCACAGATCTTCGACTGCCTCGGCATCGAGCCGATACAGATAGATACGATAATAGGCACGACCGGCCTCGGCGCCGCCGTTGTCTCCACAGTGCTGCTTAGCCTTGAACTTAAAGGGCTTGTGGAGCAGAGGCCTGGCAAGTCGTTCGTAAAGAGGTTTTAGTTTTACTTTTTAATAATTCGAAGGAGTTTTTCAATTTTATGGGTAAGTCACTGGTAATAGTCGAGTCTCCGGCAAAGGCGAAGACGATAAATAAGTTTCTCGGCCGGAATTTTATTGTTATGGCCTCTGTCGGCCACGTGAAGGATCTTCCGAAGTCGAAGCTCGGAGTTGACGTAGAGAAGGGCTTTGAGCCGCAGTATGTCAAGATAAAGGGCAAGGCAAAGATCATTAGCGAGCTGAAGAAGGCCGGCAAGGCGGCTGACAAGATCTATCTTGCCCCTGACCCCGATAGAGAGGGCGAGGCGATTGCGTGGCACATAGCGAGCGAGGTGGACAAGGATGGCACGAAGACCAGCCGCGTGCTCTTCAACGAGATTACCGAGAAGGCGGTGAAGGCCGCCATAAAGGTTCCTATTGCACTCGACAGACATAAGTACGAGGCGCAGCAGGCCCGCCGCATACTCGACCGTCTGGTCGGCTACCAGGTTAGCCCGATACTCTGGGACAAGGTACGCCGGGGTCTTAGCGCCGGAAGGGTGCAGTCCGTTGCGGTGCGTCTTATATGCGAGCGCGAGAGCGCGATTTCCGCCTTCAAGCCCAGAGAGTACTGGAGCCTGACCGCAGAGCTTTTAACCCCTGAGGGTAAAAGCTTTAGCGCGAAGCTCGCCAAGTGCGACGGCAAGAAGATAGAGGTAGTGACTGAGGCAGAGAGCAAAGTGGTGCTCGCCGACTTAGACGGCGCGCAGTTTGCCATCACCGACGTTACTGCGCGCGAGGTAAAGAGAAAACCGACCGCGCCTTTTACGACCTCGAAGCTTCAGATGGACGCCTCTCGTAAGCTCGGCTTTTCGGCCAAGAAGACGATGATGGTCGCCCAGCAGCTCTACGAGGGAATAGACCTCGGTAAAGAGGGCCCCATAGGGCTCATCACCTATATGAGAACTGACTCCACGCGCCTTTCCGCCGAGGCGGTAGAGGAGGCGAGAGAGCATATCAAAGAGGTTTACGGCGCCGAGTACCTGCCCGCAAAGCCTATAGAGTACAAGAGCAAGAAGAAGGCGCAGGACGCCCATGAGGCGATACGTCCAACTTATGTCAGGTATCCGCCGGAGAAGATAAAGGCCAACCTGACGAAGGATCAACTGAGGCTCTACACCCTCATCTGGAACCGTTTCATCTCGTGCCAGATGGCCCCTGCCGTCTTCGACCAGACACGCGCGCAGATAACCGCCGGCAAGTACATCTTCACCACTGCCGGGTCTGTTATGAAGTTCGCCGGTTTTATGGCCGTCTACACCGAGGCGAAGGAGAAGGAGGAGGAGACGTTAGAGAAGGAGAGCGAGGGCACGGACGTTACGCTGCCTAAGCTTGTTAAGGGCGCGGAGCTTGAGAATAAAAAACTCACCCCGGCCCAGCACTTCACGCAACCGCCGCCGCGCTTCACCGAGGCCTCTTTGGTAAAGGAGCTTGAAGAGAACGGCATAGGCCGTCCGTCCACCTACGCGGCAATCCTCTCTACAGTGCAGGACAGGGGCTATGTCGAGAAGGAGCAGAGGCAGCTAAAGCCGACTGAGCTTGGCGTGCTTGTTACCGACATGCTTGTGGAGAACTTTCCCGAGATTCTGAACGTAGAGTTCACCGCGCACATGGAGGAGGAACTCGATAAGGTAGAGGACGGTTCGGTTGAGTGGCGCAAGGTAATGAGCAAGTTCTACGGCCCTTTTCACGAGAGTGTCGTAAAGGCCGCCAAGGATATGAAGAACCTAAAGGGCGAAGAGATCCCGACGGATATTCTCTGCGAGAAGTGCTCCAAGCCGATGGTGATAAAGTGGGGGCGGCTTGGGAAGTTCCTCGCCTGTTCCGGTTACCCGGACTGCAAGTCCACTACCGACTTTACGACCGACGAGTCGGGTAAGGTAACCCCTGTGGACACGAAGGTCGAAACGGATGAAAAGTGCCCCAAGTGTTCGGCGCCGATGATAGTGAAGTCCGGCCGCTTTGGCCGTTTTCTGGCCTGCACCAAGTACCCGGACTGCAAGTCCACCAAGGCCATTTCCACCAAGGTGCCGTGCGGCGAAGAGGGTTGCGACGGAAAGCTCGTAGAGCGCAGGACAAAGCGCGGCAGGGTCTTCTACGGCTGCTCCAACTATCCGAAGTGCGAGTACGCCGTCTGGAAGCTCCCGAAGGCCGATGGCGATGGCGATGGCGAGGGCGAGGGCGAGGGCGAGTAGTTCTGCTCGTTTGACGAGTTTTTTCTCTATGAGTTTATATTCGGATTTGGCAGTACAAGTTCTGTTTTTGCAGTTCCTGTCTTAAAGCAGGCCTTCAGGTTGTAGAGGGGGCCGCAATTTAAGGGGTGCTAGCATGATAACTGAAAACTCACGAAATATCCTTATTGCGGACGACTCTACTTTTTTTAGAGTAAAGCTCAGCGACATACTTGTCGATGCCGGTCACAAGGTTCGGTTTGCCACCGACGGTAAAGAGGTTTTAAAGGAGATAGGCATTGACCCCGACGGAATCGATCTCCTGATGCTAGATATGGAGATGCCGGGTATCGACGGTTTCGGGGTTCTTAAGTGGCTAAATGAGAACGGCTATGGAGGAAAGTTTCCGGTTCTGGTCGTTACCGAGGCGTATGAGCTAGCCGATATAATGACCAAGATCAAGGAGCTTGGGGCCGCAGGGCTGATGTCCAAGAGCTTTACTCCCGAAGAGATACTCTTCAGGGTCAACAGGTTTCTCTTTCCCGATAAGGCTAACGGCAGGGAGCAACCAGAAGATCGCGCGATCCTAAGCGTACCGGCGGACTATACCGTCGGCATGGAGTCGCATACCGGCTTTCTTCTGAACGTCAGCATGGACGGCGTCTTTCTCCACACCAGAGTAGAGCTTCTCACCGGCACCTCTATCAATCTTCGTTTCTCCCTGCCCGACTCGGACAGAGTCTTCGATGTTAAGGGTATAATAAAGTGGTCTACCGGCAAGCAGGGTGAAAAGAGCTTCTTCGGCGGCTACGGCGTTATGTTCTCTACTATAGATGAGGAAGAGAAGAGGCTGCTGGAGGCCTTTATAGAGAGCCGGGCAAAGAAGGTAGAGCTGTAGGCGCGCTTTGGCCCGGGCATTAAGCAGCCGCAGTTTGGATTTTTTAAAGATAGCCCTAAGAGCTTTCCGGGGCAACAAGAGTAGACCGGAAAGCAGACCGATCTAACTCCTGCCGTACCTCCTCAAGCAAGATCCGTTCTTAAATTCTTTTTTCAGTTAAATAGATCAGAGCTCGGCGCCGCAGTGGTTGCAGAACTTTGCGTTCAGTTCGTGCCCCTCGTGGCTGCACTCGTGGCACGCGCGCGCCGTCATACTCTCTCCGCGCATGGCGTAGGAAATCTCCGCAGTTACGATTCCGGTCGGCACGGCTATGATTGCGTAACCGGTTATCATTATCAGGGAGGCAAGGGCCTTGCCGATCGGTGTTTCGGGTGCGACGTCTCCGTAGCCGACGGTGGT
>JADFVP010000137.1 GCA_015222595.1 Pseudomonadota bacterium | reverse complement strand
GACGGACGATCACCCCGTATCCGTTACCTACAATGCGGGACTGCCCGGCTCCGGACTCAGACCTCTGTCTACCGTCATCTCCAGCATAGACCTTGTCAGCGAACTGAGTTCCTCAGGAGATCCGGCGCTCCTCAATAACGTCTCCCAGAACCGCTGGGCGGTAAACGGAATGATATCCAACACCGCAACCGTAGCCGACCTTCTGCGCGACGACAAGGTTGAGTGCACCTCTTGCCACGACCCTCACTTTAGCAACAAGAGTTGGGACGAGGTAGACTCTACGTGGCAGTTGCCGGCAGCCTCCACCTGGTGTTCCGGCTATGAAGACTGCTCCGACGGCCTATTTCTCCGCCGCGTAGGCGGCAACACCGGAAGCGGAATCTGCAGAACCTGTCACGAGCAGTAGTTGCGTGTGTACCTCCAGTCATTTCAACCCGATCTTATAAGAAACCTCTTCTAAATAAGCTGACCGTTATGAGTACGGGCTCAGGCCCGGCACGGGGCGTCGCTACTTCATTAACAGTACGGGGGCAGGCTTGGTCTCGGACACTGTAGCACGCCTTGCTATTTCCTTTCAGATTGGTTATATTTCTATAAAGTATCACTCTGTAAAATTTCCCGTAAACCTTACGAGGTCCAGTTGACCCGCGTTCTAACAACACTGCTTCTTCTACTCTCACTCTTGCTGCCCGTTGCCGCCTGTGCTGCGGTGGCCGAGATAGACTCCGTTACGGTTGAAATTTCAAACGGAGTAAAGAGTTCCTTTGTCGTAAAGAACGCCTTTACGCCGCAGATAGATGAGGCTATCGCCTCCGGCGTGCCGACCTCCTTTACCTTCCGCGCCGAGGTTAACCTCTCCCACGGCCTCTTCTGGTTCGACGAACGCTTTGCAGCAATCGAGTTCAGGCATACGGTAAAGTACGATACGCTGAAGCAGGAGTACTCGGTGGTGCGCGAGGAGCGTGGTAGAGAGGTGGTAAGAACCGCCGACAACGCGGAGATGAAGCGGTTGATGTCGGTGGTGGAGCCGGTCTCTCTTTTGCCGACCGCGCCGATGAAGAGCGGAGTGAAGTACGACCTCAGGATAAAGGCGGAACTGAGCGAGGTGAAACTTCCGCTCTCGCTAGACTACCTTTTCTTTTTTGTGAAGTTATGGGATTTCGAGACCGACTGGTACTATCACAGCTTTACCTACCGATAGAGTATGAGCGGGACTAAGAGACCAGAGGCGGAGCACAGACGCAGACGTCGGGAGTTTATTATAATCCTGATCGTTGTTCCTGCCATTATTCTGCTGACCTATCTGGAGTCGAACCTCTCGATAATCAGTCCCGATATTCCCATTCCCACCAATATTCTTCTTCTCGGCCTCATCAATATAAATATCATTCTGCTGACGCTCCTTATCTTTCTCGTTCTCAGAAACTCCGTAAAATTCTTCTTCGAGCGCAGAAGCAAGGTCATGGGCACGAAGCTGATGACCAAGCTCATAATGGCTTTCATAGGGCTTACGATCATCCCGACCTTTATTCTCTTCTTTGTAGTCATCGGTTTTATAAACAAGAGTATCGACGGGTGGTTCGCCATAAAGATTGAGGACTCGCTCTCCGAGTCGCTCGAGCTTGCGCAGAACTACTATCAGGATATGACCGACAGGGTAATGTCGGGTGCGCGAACGCTCTCCTTTGTCGTAGCACGGCGCGAGTTGATTGAGACAGGTGACGAGCTTCGCACGTTCGTGCGCATTCGCCTCGAAGAGAACGACTACTCCACCATAGAGGTCTACTCTCCCGATGGCGTTAAGGTCTCGTACTCCATCGCAACAGCCGTCAACAAGAACATGGTTCCCGACATCGACTTCGCCCACGTTGAGAAGGCGCTCGGTGGAGAGGCGTCGAGCTTTATCCAGACGCTCGTTGTAGGAGACGTCGTGCGCGGTGTCTACCCCGTAAGGACGGTAGAGAATACGGAGGTAATCTCCGGAGCCGTGGTGGTGAGCCACTACGTGCCCAGAAGCCTGATAGACAAGATGAAGGAGATAAGCACGGCGTTCGAGGGCTACAAGCAGCTTAAGCTGCTCAGGAACCCGGTCAAGGCGAGCTACTTCTCTATTCTGCTCATCATTACGCTCCTGATCGTCTTCTTCGCAATCTGGGTCGGCAGGTATCTGGCTAAGGGGCTTACTGTGCCTATCTACGAACTTGCCGAGGGAACGCACGCGGTAGCTTCGGGAAACCTCGACTACAAGATAGAGGGCGAGTCGAACGATGAAATAGGCCTGCTGGTAAAGTCCTTCAACAGGATGACCCAGGATCTCAAGGCGAGTAAATCGCGGCTCGAAGAGGCTAACCTCGACCTCAGGCAGACCAATATAGAACTCGAAGAGAGAAGGCGCTATATCGAGATTGTGCTAAGCAACGTAAGCGCCGGGGTTATCTCTATAGACAAGCTCGGAAGGATTACGGCCCTCAACAGAGTCGCTTCGGACATACTCGGCACAGACGCCAAGAACTCTCTTGAGCGCAACTACAAAGACGTGCTGAGGGCCGAAGACAGAGAGGTCTTCAGAGAGCTTATCAGAGAGATGAACGAGATAGGGAGCGAGACCCTTGAGAGGCAGATGAAGGTGAATGTGCAGGGAACCACCGTTACAGTGCTTGTTAACCTGAACGCGCTAAGGGACGAGAACGGGAGCTACATAGGCATGGTCGCGGTGCTCGACGATCTGACGCACATGCTCAAGACCCAGCGTATGTTCGCGTGGAAAGAGGTTGCCAGACGCATTGCGCACGAGATAAAGAACCCGCTCACCCCCATCAAGCTCTCGGCCCAGAGACTCAGAAAGAAGTACCTCAAAGAGTTCGATGACAGCTCAGGCGTCTTCGACGACTGTACCGAGACGATCATCAAGCAGGTCGACGAGCTGAAATTTCTCGTCAACGAATTTTCGAGTTTTGCCAGAATGCCGACATCGAACCCGACGCCGAACGACCTCAATGCAATAGTAGAGGAGGCGGTCGCGTTTTACAAGCCGGGGCACAAGGACATTGTCTTCGAGGTCGAGGTCGACCCGACGCTTCCGGTCTTCAACATAGACAGAGATCAGATAAAGAGGGTGCTCATCAACCTGATAGATAATTCTGTGGCATCTATCTCGTCCGGTGGTATCATTCGTGTGGTGACCGAGTATGTACGCGACGTAGAGGTTGCGAAGTTCGAAGTCATCGACAACGGTTCGGGCATTGCGCCGGGCGACAGAGAGCGGCTCTTCGAGCCGTACTTCTCGACCAAGGGTTCGGGCACCGGGCTAGGGCTTGCGATCGTAAGCAATATTGTGTCGGACCACAGCGGCTATATCCGCGTTAAAGAGAACAGGCCGAAGGGAACCCGCTTTATAGTGGAGCTGCCTACAAAGACGGTAAGCATATGAAAACTATACTGGTAGTCGACGACGAAAAGGGAATAAGGGAGGCGCTGGCCGGGGTGCTCAAGGACGAGGGGTACTCGGTCTTTCTTGCGGCCACAGCCGAGGAGGCTCTAAGGCGGATAGTCAAGAGGCGGCCCGACCTCGTGCTGCTCGACATCTGGATGCCGGGCAAGGACGGTGTAGAGGCGCTCAGAGAGATAAAAGAGCGTTACGCTGACCTGCCGGTAATAATGATCTCCGGCCACGCCAACATAGAGACAGCCGTAAAGACCACTAAGCTCGGCGCGTACGACTTTATAGAGAAGCCGCTCTCGCTGGAGAAGGTTATCTTGACCGTTGAGCATGCTCTTGAGCAGAACAGGCTTTCAGCCGAGAACAAAGAGCTTAGAACGCGCGAGCTGAAGAAGTTCAATATAATAGGCAAGAGCGCAGTTATTGTCTCTATTCAGGAGGATATCAAGCGGGCGGCGCCGACCAACTCGTGGATAATGATTACCGGTGAGAACGGAACCGGCAAGGAGTTTGTCGCCAGAAATATTCACCTCTACTCGCAGCGCGCGCCAAAACCTTTCGTAGAGGTCAACTGCGCTGCAATACCCGAAGAGCTTATCGAGAGTGAACTCTTCGGCCACGAGAAGGGCGCCTTTACCTCTGCGGTCGCCATGAAGCCGGGCAAGTTCGATATTGCCGATGGGGGCACGATTTTTCTCGACGAGATAGCCGACATGAGCTTGAAGACTCAGGCCAAGGTGCTGCGCATACTTCAGGATCAGAGCTTTACCCGTGTTGGCGGCACGGAGCCGATTACCGTAGACGTGCGCGTCATAGCCGCCACGAACAAGAACCTGAAGAGCGAGATAGAGAGCGGCAACTTCAGAGAAGACCTCTACTACCGCCTGAACGTCATACCTTTTCACATGCCCCCGCTAAGAGACAGGACTGAGGATATCGAGCTTTTTATCAAGCAGTACATTGCGGAGTTTGCGGTAAGAAGCTCCAAGGAGCCGCCGAGCGTTACCCCCGGCGCGCTGGCGCTACTCATTAAGTACCGTTGGCCGGGCAACGTGCGCGAGCTTAGAAACCTTGTGGAGAGGCTCGTTATAATGGTGCCGACCTCCGAGATAGCCGCACAGGACCTGCCTGCATATATGAGGAGTGCCGACTCAAGCGGCACCGGCTCTCGGTACGCCACGGCGCACCTCAAGGAGGCCCGTAACGGTTTTGAAAGGGAGTTCATTATCGCCAAGCTCAAAGAGTTCAATGGAAACATCAGCAAGACCGCCTCTGCAATCGGCATAGAGCGGAGCCACCTCTACAGAAAGATACGCAGCTACGGCATCGAGTCTGAGTAAGCCCCGCAACTTAGCCCGCCAACCCTCTCGATTTTATCTTATAAGACGCAACCTCTTCCCCCTTCTCTTCGCCAGCGCACGCCTGGTCATGAACGGGGGCCAGTAATTACTTGTCTATAGGGCGCAAAAACTTCTGTTAACTTTAAGTGTTTTATGGTAATCATTAGTGGGTTGCAGGGTATTGATGCGGTAAGTTTGCTCAAGGCAAGATGTTTTATTCCTCTTTCGTTTAAACTTTGCGTTCGGTTAGATACACCTTCTGCGACTTTAGCTCTGTTTGCTATATTGTCTCTGCTATTAGACCTTACTGTGCTGCTCATCTACTCTTTCGTCTATTGAGAGGGAGCGGCAAAGAGTGTGGAGTGGTTTTTTGTCTAAGAATTCAGTTCTGCCAGGTGAGGTTCGTTACGGCAACATTGTAGCACGGTCTGCGGTAATGCTTAAGGTCTTCGACCTGATAGATTCGGTCTCGTTAACAGACTCCACCGTATTAATAACTGGTGAGAGCGGTACGGGCAAAGAGCTTGTCGCGCGCGCTATCGCCATGAGCGCAGAGCGCAGCATGAAGCCCTTTGTGGCGGTAAACTGCGGCGCCCTTGCACCCAATCTCATGGAGAGTGAACTCTTCGGCCACGAGAAGGGCGTCGTTACATCCAAACCCGGCAAGTTCGAGTACGCCGACGGCGGCACCATCTTCCTCGACGAAATTTCGACTCTTGGGCCAAACCTCCAGACAAAGCTCCTGAGGGTTTTTCAGGACATGACCTTCGAGCGTGTCGGCTCCAATACGCCTATCAAGGTGAATGTAAGAGTTATTGCCGCCACCAATGTAGACCTTGGGCGCGAGGTCGAAGAGGGCAGATTCAGAGGCGACCTCTACTACAGGCTGAAGGTTGTGCCAATAGACCTGCCGACGCTTCGGGAGAGGAAAGAGGATATAGAGCTTCTCGTAAGGCACTTTATCGAGACGCACTCGTCCAAGTGCAACAAGGTGGTTAGGGGCATCTCTCCCGATGCGCTAGCTGCGCTTGTAGAGTATTCGTGGCCCGGCAATATCCGCGAGCTTCGGAACCTTGTAGAGAGTCTTGTAGTACTTGCCAAAGACGGAAGCACTATAACGTACGGGGACCTTCCGGCAGGCCTCGTCGGCGCATCGTGTACTCCTGGTGATGAGCACAGTGGCCTAACCTACAAAGAGGCTGTAACCGTTTTTGAAAAAGAGTATATTCTTGGAGTTCTAAAGAGCACCAAGTGGAATAGAACCCGTGCCGCCGAGCTTATGGACGTGCACCGCAACACGCTCTACCATAAAATAAAGAACCTCGGGCTCAAGCGGCCCGCCAGGTAGCCCCCGGCCTGTTCAAAAACCCCCGCCTGTTCAACAAACCCCGGCCCGTTCAACAAACCCCGGCTTATATTAAAAATCCCGGTCTACTTTGAAGGCCGGTGCTCTGTTCTCCTG
>JADFVP010000136.1 GCA_015222595.1 Pseudomonadota bacterium | reverse complement strand
TGCGAGCGCGAGATAAAGACGAAGCTCATCTGGCTCAGGCAGGGCTACATTTCTTCACTTGGCGACAAGGCCCTTATCAGCGAACGCCTGAGTGATTCGATCGTCGGATACATGCCGCTCTTCAGGGCCGTTATTACGCTGCTTGGCGAGGAGCCGCCGGTGCTCCGCCACGACGTTATCTCCGCGCTCCAGAGGCTGACGGGAATAGAGACCGGGATATTCGAGAAGATGCTGCTCCTCAGGCGCGGCGAACTTAAGCTCGGCAAGGAGGAGCTTACGGCCTCTTTCGAACAGTATTACAAGGCGACAGAGAGGACCGCGAAGATAATTGACGAACTCAGCGTATAGGTCTCTTATACTGACGGTTGGGTTTGTTCTCGGTCTGCTCTTATGTACGCTGACCGCGACCCCGTCTACCGTAGATGCCGCAGTTTCCGGTGTACCGGCACGTCCCGCTAACTATGTCGTGGACATGGCAGGCGTTATAAACCCCAATGTGGAGTCCGGGCTGAACGGTTTTCTCCGCGATCTAGAAGCTAAGACCGGGGCGCAGGCAATAGTGCTTACCGTCAAGAGCCTCGAAGGCGGGTCCATAGACGACTTCAGCCTCCGGGTTGCCGAGCAGTGGAAGCTCGGGCGAAAAGATCAGGACAACGGCCTGCTCTTTACCGTTGCGATAGAAGACCGCAAGTACCGGTTCGAGGTCGGCTACGGCCTTGAAGGCGTGCTGCCCGACAGCTTTGTAGGTAGCATCGGCAGAGAGCACCTGGTGGCGCACTTTAGAAAGGGCGACTACTCAACGGGAATAGCGAGCGCGACGCTTGCTGTAATAGGCCGCATTGCCGATAACGCCGAGGTGGAGATAACGGGTTTTCAGGAGGTACGCCGTCGCGTACCAAGTGGCGCGCCTAAAAAGCCTAGCCTTATCGGAACAATCTTCACTGTACTCTTCATAATCGGCGCCATAATTCTCTTCATCAAAAACCCGCGTCTCTTCATGTGGATCGTCTTCATGATGATGATGAGCGGGGGCAGGGGCCGGGGCGGCGGCTGGAGCGGCGGCGGAGGTTTTGGCGGCGGCGGTGGCGGAGGCTTCGGCGGCGGCGGTGCATCCGGCGGCTGGTAGAGAAACGCTTTAGAGAACAGACAAGTACTGCATTGCAGGTTTATTGGTAATTACAGAAGTATACAGGAGGTGTTTTGAGATGAGCAAAAGCGTAAAGACCGGACTGATAATACTCGGCATAATAGTACTATTCACCGTTATGGTCATTGGCTGGGGTGTCGGGCAGTACAACAAGGCGGTAGCCATGGACGAGCGCGTTACAGCGCAGTGGGCGCAGGTAGAGAACCAGCTTAAGCGGCGGTACGATCTTATTCCGAACCTCGTAAATACGGTAAAGGGGTACGCCACGCATGAAAAGGAGCTGTTTGAAAATATCGCCAAGATGAGAACCGAGTACTTCAAGGCCAAGTCGGTCGGCTCAAAGGTCAGGGCCGCGCAGGGGCTCGAAGGCGTGCTCTCAAAGCTGCTGATGTTGAAGGAGTCGTACCCGCAGCTGAAGGCTAATGAAGGTTTTTTAAAGCTTCAAGACAGTCTTGAAGGCAGTGAAAACAGAATAGCGGTCGAGCGCAAACGCTTCAACGACGCCGTGCGCGTGGTCAATACCTACCGCAGAACCGTCTTCGGTAAGATATTTGCCGGGTTAGCCGGAGTGGAGGCGGGGCAGTACTTCGAGACTCCTGAGGCAGAGCAGGCGACACCGCAGGTCAAGTTCTAGTCCGGCTTGCACCTGTTTCTCTTGCAATTCGCGAGCGCCGGAGTTACTATACGCAACTTGTTTCCTCTTAAGTTCGCTTGGCCTGTTGATGGTCGTTCTCTAATAAGAGGAAGATAAAAATAAGTTCCACGAAAGGATAGCCATGAGTTTGAAAGCAGTAGAAGAGAAGGTAATGGAGTACATACGGGCAAACCCTACGGTTGAGCTTGATGCCGATAAGATATCGGAGTGGTGGCACGGGCTTCAGGCCCTCGACGGCTCCATAGACAACGTCACTACGGCTATTGAGACTTTAGTGGAAGACGAGAAGATAGCGCAGAACGTACTTGATGATGATATCTTCATCTATAAACTCGTCTGACGCCATAGAGTCCGGTAAGCAGCCAGATAGATTTTTTAACAGAAAAGCCCCGCACACTTTGTGCGGGGCTTTTCTGTTGTGGCTCGGACCATGCAGGGAACAATTTTTTTCTTGCTCTGCTTGCAATTGTTGAATTTCGGACTAAGCTTGTCTCATATCTATTGTACTTACATTTTATGGAGGAAGTCTTAAATGCCGAAACCTGAAAAATTTGTCTACGTATGTGTCAACCAGCGTCCTGAGGGCCACCCGCGTGGCTCGTGCTCCATGCATGGCGCGCGCGACGTTCTCATGAAGTTATCGGAAGAGATCGAGGGGCAGGGGCTTTCGGGCCGCGTCTCTTTAATACAGTCCGGCTGCATGGGGCCTTGCTCCGAGGGGCCGGTAGTTGCGGTCTTCCCGGACAATGTCTGGTACCGTGGTGTTGCTACCGGAGACGTTGCCGAGATTACCAAAGAGCATCTCGACGGCGGCAGCCCTGTAGAGCGGCTCTTGCTCGACGACAGGGACTGGTAGAGCAGGGAAACTCTCTATTTTTAAGGGCGCGCATGAGGGCGGAGAGACTCCCCTCATACGCGCCCTCTCTTATTTCTACACCTACTATTTTCACACCTGTAGAGCCGTACCTGTTAAGTTGACACAGTAGCTGCTTAACAACCCTGTTGTCGATTCAGTGCAAGAGGAGCGCAAGAGTGGACAGTATCGAAATAGTAACCGTTCCGTATGGCTCGGACAACTACTGCTACCTGCTAGTAACGCCGCGCGCGGTCGCACTTGTAGACTGCGGAGAGGCCGCGCCTGTTCTGGCGCGCCTTAAGAGTCTCGGGCGTACACTCGACGCCATCTTTATCTGCCACACCCACTACGACCACACGGCAGGGCTACCGGGCGTGCTCGACGCATACCCCGATGCAATGGTCTACTCCCCTACTACGGAGGTTGCTACCGGGGAGACAAGTAGAGCCGGGCGCAGGCCGGTCACGAGAGTCACCGACGGCATGGAGATAACCGTCGGCA
>JADFVP010000023.1 GCA_015222595.1 Pseudomonadota bacterium | reverse complement strand
GTCAGAAGTTTCTTAAAACCCACATGCGTCTTTATTCTAAGGAACCGAAGCTCCGTTCTGTTCTTCGCAATAAAGGTAATCTTGTCATTTACGGCCTTGAGCTTAATGGGCTCGGCGGCCAGCAACTCTCTCAGCTCTACCTCGGCAATATTTATATCCGCCGAGTACCTGAGCATCTTCTTCTCGTACGAACTCATAAGGGCGCGCGCTCTTCGGCGCCGGGCCGGAGTAAGCTCCAGCGTGCCCATTGCGAGCGAATAGATATAGTCGTACTGCTCGGCCTCACCCATCCAGTGGTACGTATGAAGCTCGTCGGTGGAGGTGAAGTACTCCTTCATTCCGGCCACTGGAGAGTCTGCGTCGGGCCATATCTCTGTAGAGCCGAGCGTCACCAGCACGTCCTTTACGACCCCGCCCTTATCGACAAGCACCTTGAGCGTCGAGCCGACGTCGAGTTCGCTGATCCAGTCCTTGAACTCCTCGTAGCCCGGAATCTCCTTGTCGTCGATACTGAGCAGCACGTCCCCTCTGACGATTCCCGCCTCGTCCGCCGGCCCGCCGCGTATAACGTCTATTACCACGAGCCCCTTAATCTCTCCGGGATCTATCGCAAGCATGCGGGCGGTGAACTCGTCAAGCTCTCTTGTCGTAACCCCAAGCCAGGTTCTTACTCCCGGCTCAGAAATCAAGACCTCAGACATTGGCTCCGCCGCCTGCAGCGTCGCGGCAAACGGGGACGAAAAGACCGAGACCAGCACAAAGAGAAGAAGCGTAAAAACGGTCGCAGGAGCGGCCTTCGACAGCGGCAAAGAGACCGGTGAAGCTGCAGATAAAGAAACCCTTGAAAAACCCCTGTTGAGGGTAGAGAACATACGCATACCCGAAGTTATAATAGTAGCAGAAAAAAAGCCGTGTGGCAGGCGAATCGTTTAAATCGATACAAAGAACCGAACGCTACGCTGGCATCAGGCGCGAATCCACCCAGCTCTTCAAGACCTTCCACGGCTTCGACTTTACCTTTGAAAAGACCCAGTTATAAAAAACCTCGGCACTCTCTTCGCCGCGAATCACGTCGTAGTACCTCTGCATAATATCCGTATCCTTTTCGAGAATAGAGAACCAGAGGCGCGGATACTTGTAGATAAGGTTGGCTATCTTCTCGGCCGAGACGAATTCCGGCAGCAGCTCCGTATCCAGCCACTCCTGATAATCGCTGAGATCTCCGGTACCGGAGTCCACGGAAGCAGCAACCGTATTGGCCGCAGCCCTTGCGGTCATCACGGCATAGTAGATGCCTTCGCCGAGGAACGGGTCAACCAAGTGCCCGGTGTCTCCTGCGAGACAGACCCTGCCTTTGTGCAGATCCTTCTTCTCGTCGTAAAAGATCGGAACGGTCCAGCCGGTACGCTCTGTAATGTCGAACTGCTTCAAGACAGGGTGGTTGGTAACAAACTCTTCGAAGTACTGTTTAATGCTGGTTCCGGTCTGCTTTATCTCTCCCGCCATGCCGACAGAGAGGCACTTCTCTTTAGGAAAGATCCAGCCGTAGCCCCAGGGGACGGTGCCGAAATCGATAAAGAGTTTTCCCGTAACATCTTCGCCGATAGTCTTGGGGTCGAACTCCACCTCTGCGGTAATGGAGACCGCCGCCCCCTTGGAGTTGAGTCCGAAAAGCTCTCTGCCAGTAAAGCCGGATGCGCCGTCGGCGCCGATAACGAAGCGTGCCGTATAGGTCTCGCCAGAGTCTACAGTTACCTCCGTGTGAGTGCCCTTGTCGACCACCGCCCTTACCCTGCAGCCCTCTACTATCTCGGCCCCGGCGCGCTCGGCCTCTTGCACCAGCAGGTGATCGAAGCGGTCGCGCATTACGTTGTAGCCGACCGTTCTGTCGGAGATGATGTTCATGGGGCGGGCCGACTTGTAGGTGAACTGGCCGCCTACTATCGTCTCTTCAACGACCCCTGAGATATCGAAGTCGAAGAGCCCCTCCACCTTGGTGGAGATACAGCCGCCGCAGGACTTGTACCTGGGAAATGTCTCTTTATCGAAGGCTATTACCTTGTGCCCCGCGCGAGCGAGCGTGTACGCTGCGGTCGAACCCGCAGGGCCGAGCCCTATGACTATTGCTGAGTACATCTCTTGCTCCCCCACCTCTAACGCTCCTCTCGCCTGTCACTCTACCGAACTTTGCTAGAATTCGTCTCTTGCTCTAGTCTATGATCTAACTTAATTTCGTTTCTGACTTAATCTCTTTCCTGCTCTACGCTGAACTCCATGTTGCCGCACCAGAAACCTTCATTGGCAATAGACTCGCCCTCCCAGCGAAGGAGCTTCAGGTGCGACTTCTCCATCTCAAGCAGAGTCGTCAGCACGACCTTCTCAACAGGCGTGGCTGCATCTTTTAAGAGGTCGGAGTAAAAGCGTATCGCATCCTCTTCGGCCTCTATGCCGATTTGGATGGCGTTGAGGTCGGTCTGGTTCTCGTTCAGCCGGTCGATCATCTCGTTCTCTTCCTTGAAGATCGGCAGCGGCTCCACCTCCGTACCCTCGCTCTTGGCAAGGGCCTCGTCGTAGGTTATCCAGCCGAGCCCCCCGCTGACCGAGTCGACTATGGTCGCGACTACCGTCATGTGCTGCAGTTCGTCTTTGGCAAGGCTCTCGAAGACCTTGCGCCCCTTGGAATCTTCCACCATCTCGGCAGCCACCGTATAGAAGTAATACCCGGCCATCTCGGTCTTTCTGGCGGACTCCAGTTCCATTAGTATACGACTCGAATTCTCAGCCATTTTCACTCACCCTTTAGTAAAAGGCCCATTGCCCGCAACCGTTGTCAACTGTAGACAACAGTATTTGGGGCTTATCTTCTGCCGGTGTCAGTTCTGCCGGCCTTGTTCACATCTTTATTGTGCTCGAGCACCTCACCGCGTACCTTGGCCTCGCACTGGAGGCAGATAACGGTATCGGACGGACGCGCGCACATGGAACAGACGTGCGGCTTGGACTCTTCGCTCTTCTCGCCCTTCTCGCCATTCTTATCTTTGGTTTCCGCCATGATCTCCTCCGCTACAACGGGCTCAACAACAGATAACAAGTCTACTTACTATCACATAACCGCATGTATATACAAGCAAAAATGAATTTGCAGCGCTACAGGTACTTGCTCATCTCCTTGAACTCAAAGCCCTTTAGCGCAGGAGCGTCCAGTCCCTTGTGTTGCACCAGCACCTTGAAGGTGTCGCCCATGCCTCCTGGCATAATAAGCTCCTGAATGGACCTGTTGTGCCGCACTATCTCGACCTCGCTGGTCTCTTCACCCGTAACGGTCTGAAGCTCATCGAGTATTCCGGCGCCGATCAAAAAATTCTTCTGCGTGGTGAAGCCGGTCAGCTCCAACCCAACGCCCCTGCCGGCAACGGCCATATTGGAAAAATCGACATGGGTCGTAATATCCTGATGCCCTACATTTAGATACGGAGAGTCGTTTATGGTGTGGCGCCAGTGGCAGACAAGCGTAGAGACTCTGCCTGGAGCATATAGGTCGGCCCCTGGAAGCCCGTAATCTATGGAGATGACGAAGCCGGTTCCTATAGAGAGAGCGGCGCGCGCGAGCCACTTTGCGGCTCCGAGGTTTACGTCCACCCTCTGGCCCTCAACAAGCTCGAAAGGGGCGAGGTACTCTGAAAGTTCAGGCGTGGACGGCTCTTTCAAGACCTCTGCGAGCGCGCCGTCTACAAGATCGACATAGTACTCTTTTAATACCCTCTTTCCTGTGTCGCCGTCTTTGGGCACACTCTCTACCAAGAGCCGGTGAACTGGAAAGCTGTCTATCAGCTCGTTAGAGATAATAACACCGAAGGGCGCGGAGGCCGAAGCTTCGGGAAGCTCCGTCAGACGGACTATCTTGTCCACCTTATGCCTCTCTTCACCAACTTCACTCTCCGGCGCAGCCCCTTCAATACCCCGGTCAACGAGGGTAAGGGTCGTAGCGTCGTAGAGTTCGGGAAAGAGTTCTTCGATGGTGTCGAGTATGCCTCTGCCGAACCAGCCTCTGCCGGCCCCGGCCTCGATTATAGAAAAGGCGCAAGGACTACCCATAACACGCCACATCTCCTCTATCTGGCGCGCGAAGACGCGCGCAAAGGCCGGGCTTATATCTATGGACGTAACGTAGTCGGCCCCGGTGCCCCAGCGCCCCTCTGTAGAAGTGTAGTACCCTCCGGGCTCTGCATAGAGCGCAAGGTCCATGAACTCAGCAAAGGTCATGGGACCGTCGGCATTGATGCGCCGCACGATCTCGCGCTCCGCTTTCGAAGTGTCGAGAACCGGCAACGTACGGGCTTTGGGGGCGCGTGCGCCCATGTCGTTTCTATTACCAGCCATAAGTCAACTTCCAGCCATAGGTCTATTACCGCCCGTTCTATTCCAAAAGCTACTCTGCGCTCTCTATCTCGAAAAAAGCGCTCTTCGGGGCGTAGCACTCAGGACAGACGTCCAGCGGCTCCTCGCCCTCGTGAATGTAACCGCACTCTATACACTGCCAGCGTCTCTTGCTGTTATCAGTCATATGCCTACCTTCTCGTTAGATCTATACTAGGGCTCTTTACGAGTCCTTAAGTTGTATTGAATACGATATTTTACAGCCTTTAATATAGGTGCGCAACAGAAAACTGAAGCATGGGGCTAGCGGCAGAGGGGGCGCATCTCTACCACCAGGCGCGAGTCTATCACTACGATGCTATTCTCCGGCACGTCGGTCCACTCAGAATTCGTGCCGAGCGGCTCTGAGGCGACCACAACGGCATTGGTCCCCTTCTCAGGCTCTGCCATGCGGTAGTGGCCGTCGGTACAGGTAAAGCTCGAACCGGTATGGACATAGAGCGTGTTCGCCTTTTTAGGTCCGCCGCTTACGTAACGCGACACAACGGCGCTGACACCGTCCGTTACCGCCAGATTCATATACGACGGGTCGGTAACTCCGGCCTCGGCTACAATGGAGTCTACCTCCTTTATGGTCGCGTTCATGGCCCGCGCCAACGCCTCGTGGGGCAACAGCGCCGAGTCGGAAGCCGAGTAGTGGTCTATAAAGAGCGCAAAGACGTACTCAGAGTCCGTAGAGCCCTCGATTGCATTAAAGGCCGAATCAGATAGACGCTCCAGAATACGACGCCGAATTGTCGCAAAGCCGCCGACCTTTCCGTTATGCATAAAGGAGAGCGGGCCTCTCGTAAAAGGGTGGCAGTTGAGCTGTATTACCGGCAGCCCCGGAGTCGCCGCGCGAACGTGCGCCAGAATGCAACTGCTCTTCGTTACGCGCGCGAGGCTCAAGAGGTTCATGTTGTTCCAGGCAGGTGTAACGGCCTTGAAGAGAGCAGGTTCGTCGGGCATATCGAGTGCGTACCACGCAAGACCAAAACCGTCTCCGTTCAAAGGCTCCTCGCCCTCTTTGCTGTTATACGACTGATGTATTATCGAGTTCGCAGGCTCTGTTACCAGCGAGCTGATCGATATCTCGGTGCCGAGGTAGAGCACAAATCGACAGATGGCGGTCTCCTTTACAAATTATTGAAGTTTAACGCTTATGGCCCCGCATCAAGTGCGGTACTGGCTAGGTCTCTAATAGTCGTTTACGATCTCTACTCTAAATTTACACCCTGAACAAACTTGTGTCAAGAATGAGGATCGCACACCGGGGAAGTAATGATCCATTTTGAATTAGATATTTTTTGGTAGACTGTAACCAGATTGAGTACAACCCATAAAGGTCAGACAGCTTCCGTTAAACGCTATCTACTTACCTGATACTCACTCAAGAAGCAGCTCCTGCGGGGTATTAGAGCAATGGACAAGAGGAACAAAAAAGAGAGTGAACTCGAAGAGCTAAGAGCCCGGGTAAAAGAGCTGGAGGCCGACCCTGCCGCGCGCGCCGAACTCGTTCAGGCACTTGCCGAGAGTGAACTCCGGTACCATCAACTTGTCGAGCAATCCCCGGACAGTATCGTTATTCATGATCTTGAGGGCACGATACTCTTCGTAGACACCGCCGGGGTTAAGCTCCTCGGCGCAAAGAGTGCCGAGGAGATCGTGGGGCACAACGCCATGGAGTTCGTGCACCCCGACGGTCTTGAGTTGGTCGGAAGCAAGACCAAAGAGATGGTTGAGCAGTATGTCGAGGACAGTGCCGACATAACGAGAATTACGCTGGAACACGGATTCATTCGCTTCAACGGTTCCGAATTTTACGGCGAAACAAGAGCAATTCCTCTTATCTACAGTGGAAAGCTCTGCATACAGGTGATGATACGCGACATAACGGAACGCAAGAGAGCAGAAGAGGAGTTGCATAACTCTAAAGCGGTACTGGAGCAGCAGGTCTCTGAGCGGACTTTTGAGCTACAGGAGGCGAAAGACACGTACAGCAACTGCTCTTCTTCAGCTAGGAGAGGCCGCGCTCACCGGAAGTCTTCAACATAAACGACACCATCGACGATCTGCTCGATATGCTCCACTCCATGGTCAGCGAAGACATCTCTATAGAACGCGTGCAGAGCCACGATCTGTGGAAAATAGAGGCCGACAGCACAAGAGTGGAGCAGGTAATAACAAACCTCATAGTCAACAGCAGCTATGCTATGCCGAACGGCGGCAAGGTGACCCTTGGCACCAAAAACGTTACGCTGACTCTGGAGACTGTACCAAGCGTTCAGGGCACAGAACCCGGAAACTTTGTCTGCCCGACCGTCTCTTTGTCCATGCCCGTTGCCGAGGTACAGAGCACGCAGAGGGCCGCTGGAGGAGAAGGGCGGAGGATACTCCTTGTCGAGGATGACGAGTGGGTGCGGAGATCCACCGCCATGCTGCTGACCCAGTACGGATACACCGTCTTCGAGGCCTCAGGGGGCGATATGGGCATAGACCTCTTCAGCAAAGAGGCCGGAGAGTTCGCCCTTGTACTGAGCGACGTTGTTATGCCCGGAATGAGCGGCCTCGAGCTGGTCGTGCGCCTGCGCGAGACCAAACCCTCCATACCCGTACTCTTTATGAGCGGATACGTAGATAACAAGGCGCACTTCGAGCAGATTAAAGAGGGCGGCTTCGTCTATATACAGAAACCGTACGATATGTACGACCTGCTTCGCTCTATCGAAAATGGCATAGACGGAGCCTCGTAAGCCGGACAGTACCGATACGTCGAAGGCGGCTTTCGGCAGTCCTCACTACAAATTCAATACTCCAGCCTGTACTCCGCACTTTTAAACCTGACCTCCACACGCAATAGTTCTACCGGAAATAAACAAAACCCACCGGCCATTAAGACCAGTGGGCTTTGGGACTTGTTATTAATTTAGATGCTACTTCTTGAACCTTCTCCTCACATATCCAAGACCTACAAGGCCGCTTCCGAGAAGGAGCAGCGTAGAGGGTTCAGGAACGGAGGCTTGGGCATGGTAAGAGATTCCATAGTGTGCCTCAGGTGCTAGATTGGCCCAAAAATTTGTGATTATGGTGTTTGCATTGTTTGAGGCTGTTAAGTCGTAATCGAGTACCATCTCATCGAACTGCAGTCCTGTTGCCAAAGCAATCGTATTTGTTCCGATATGGACATATTGGTTAGTTGCCCCTACTTCCGAGTGCGTGAACTGCAACAGACCGTCAAGGTAGAGGTCCAGTGTGAAGTCTGTGGTTCTGGTTGCGGAGTCACTTGTTCCAAATGCTAAGAACGGGAAAAAAGAACCGCCGACATCTACTTGCCAGAAATCATTATTAGTAGTCCCGACATTGTAGTTGAAGCTATCTCCTACCGCAAGGTTGGTTCCAATAGCAGTATCAGAGCCGGCATCCAGTGTCTGGGAGGTCCCATCATGGGTAATGTCGAAATCATAAACTATCGCATGAGCATTTACTGAGAAACCCAATACGACCATCAGCCCGATCATTACAGTAAGTAGCTTTTTCATTTTCTTATCTCCTCTTATTCCCTTATTAAATTATTAAAATAAAAAATAGGTGTTCATTTTGTTTGATTATATTTAAATGCAACATATATGCCAAAGGTTGCACAGCAATATAACTACTTGATTTACTGAATAAATATGGCATCCACATAAGTAAGTAACTCCATTCTAGACTTCAAGAGTGTTAAAAAATCCGATATATAGTGTGCTATATGTCTTAATTAGTGTAATGATTTCAGCTTATTTGGAAGAGCTATCGCTGTCAGTATTCTTTACACCATTTTAGTCATTTATCATATAATGGACTTAATTGGATTTCAGCGGATGTGCTTATCTTGAGTTATTTTAAAATAAATCAAAAATAGTTCAGAAAATGCTCCTACAGTGTATGCTTAGGTAAGGTAGTGGTAGCGAATACAGCATACTTCTCTTGGTAATCGATAAAACAGAGACTACCTATCAACTGCGTAGTAGCAGATGAACTCCGCACACGAACTTCAAAAATACTCCACCGCCTCAGTTGACGTAGCGCCGTTACGGAAGTAGACTTACATATAGTGACCCGACTTAGGCTATGGTCAAGGGCTCTCAGCCTACAAGTGTGTGTGCTATAGCGAGCTATAGTTAGCGAGGTGGTAAAGTGGTAAAGGTAACTCTTTATAAGTGGGCGGGTCGCTGGGGGCCTTTTAAGATAAAGATTCCCTGCGGAGAGTGCGCTATAACCAAGGACGTTATTGCCGACACCCTTGCGACTGAGCTATCCGACATAGCAGTAGAAGTAGAGACCAAAGAGTGGCTGAGCAACTGGTGGCAACCGCTTCTAAAGGGTGGCTGGCACGCTCCTATAGTTATGGTCGAAGGCAAGGTAGTCTCGCAGGGCGTGGCCCTCAACCGTGGGCTCTTTACCGAGGCCGTAATCAAGGAGCACTGCAAAGAGAGCCTGATAACCGGAAACCACCTCTTCGGCAAGTCCGGCTGCCCGCACTGCAAGCGCGCAAAAGAGGCGCTCGATGGGGCAGGAATTGAGTACGAGTACCACAACATAATTAAGAGCCCGGCCTCTCTGTACGAGATGATGGCGCGTGTAAAGCCGGTAATAGACGCCAAGACCCCGGTGACCGTGCCGCAGATCTGGGTGGACGGCAAGTACGTCGGCGGTGCAGATAACATAGTAAAGGCAGTCAAGCGCAGGCAGGTCTCGGCCTGAAGAGACCGATAGCAAAGAATACAAAAAGGGCGCCGTGTATAAACACGACGCCCTTTTTGTATATTAATCTCAAAAGCCAACCAACCTGACATCAAAGTCTCAGACAGAGTCAATCGGCCTGAATCTGGCCCAGGTCATGTACCCATGTCCCCTTGGGTCATGTACCCATATCCCACGAAGCGAGGTACTTCTTCTGCTCTTTCGTAAGGGTATCTATCTTCATGCCGAGCGCAGCGAGTTTGAGTCTCGCTATCTCGCGGTCAATCTTCTCGGGCACGGTATAGACCTTATTCTCAAGCTTCTTGCCGTTCTTCAAAAGGAACTCGGCTCCGAGCGCCTGGTTCGCAAAGCTCATGTCCATAACGGATGCCGGGTGTCCCTCGGCGCTTGCAAGGTTGATGAGCCTTCCCTCGCCAAGCACATAGATCCTGCGCTTGTTCGGCAGCGTGTACTCTTCCACATATTCGCGCGCTTCCCTTTTGCTCTTGGCTATCTTTGCCAGTTTGTCGAGCTGAAGCTCTACGTTGAAGTGGCCGGAGTTTGAGACTATTGCGCCGTCCTTCATCTTCTTGAAGTGCTCTACACGGATAACATTTAGGTTACCGGTAACCGTACAGAAGAAGTCGCCTATCTGGCAGGCCTCTGCCATCGGCATTACGCGGAAACCATCCATTACGGCCTCAAGCGCCGCTAAAGGATCGACCTCGGTAACTATAACGTTGGCGCCCATGCCGCGCGCTCTCATCGCAAGCCCCTTGCCGCACCAGCCGTAACCGACCACTACGAAAGAGGAACCGGCAACTAACCTGTTGGTTGCGCGAAGGATTCCGTCGAGCGTGGATTGGCCCGTACCGTAACGGTTGTCGAAGAAGTGCTTGGTCATCGCGTCGTTAACGGCGATTACCGGGAACTTAAGAAGATTAGCAGCAGCGAGGCTCTTGAGCCTGATAACTCCTGTGGTGGTCTCTTCGGTAGAGCCTACCATGGTTGCCGCGAGCTTCGGCCTGTCGGAGATGATGGCGGATACGAGGTCTGCTCCGTCGTCCATGGTCATCTGCGGTTTGGTATCGAGCGTTGCGTTAAGGTGCTTGTAGTAGGTCTTGTTGTCCTCGCCCTTTATCGCATAGACGGGGATCTTATAGTTCTTTACGAGAGAGGCAGCAACGTCATCCTGCGTGGAGAGCGGGTTCGATGCGCAGAGCGTAACGTTCGCGCCACCGGCCTTGAGCGTAATAGCCAGGTTTGCCGTCTCGGTGGTCACGTGCAGACAGGCTGCTACGTTGAGGCCCTTTAACGGTTTGCGTTTTGCAAAGTTCTCTTTGATACGCCTCAGTACGGGCATATCCTGCTCCGCCCACTCAATCCTCTTCTTGCCCATGCCGCTAAGTGCAAGATCCTTTACGTGATACTTCATTCTGCCTCCATAATTTACGGTAATTTTATTAAATAAAATGTCAATACAAGACGAAAGGCCCGGCCCGGATACCTTCGGGCTGGGCCGTCCAATAGAGCGATTCCCGGCTTAGGCCTTTATGCCTGCGCCTTCTTTAAGAGCCTCAACCTTGTTCAGAGCCTCCCACTTGAAGTCAGAGCAGGCTCTGCCGAAGTGGCCGTAGGCTGCTGTGTTTCTGTAGATAGGCCTCAACAGATCGAGGTCTTCTATAAGATCGTGCGGCTTCATGCGGAAGTTGGCCTTAAGAAGCTCTTCGATCTTCTCGGGAGCGATAACTCCGGTGCCGAAGGTCTCTACCATAACCGAGACAGGGTCCGCAACACCGATTGCATAGGCGAGCTGTACTTCGCACTCTTCAGCAAGGCCTGCTGCTACTACGTTCTTGGCCATGTGGCGCGCAAGGTAAGAGGCCGAGCGGTCGACCTTGGACGGGTCTTTGCCGCTGAAAGCGCCGCCACCGTGAGAGCCGTGTCCGCCGTAGGTGTCTACTATTATCTTGCGCCCGGTAAGACCGCAATCTCCGTGCGGGCCGCCGACGATGAACTGTCCGGTCGGGTTTATATGGTACTTGGTATCAGCGGTAATAAGCTCCGCCGGTATGACCTTCTTAACCACCTCTTCTATGATAGCCTCTTTCAGGTGGGCCTGAGTAACGTCCGGGGAGTGCTGAGAGCTGACAACTATGGCGTCTACCGTGGTCGGCTTGCCGTCAACATACCTGAGCGTTACCTGGGTCTTGCCGTCGGGACGAAGAAACGGCAGGGTCGAGTTCTTTCTGACCTCCGAGAGTCTCATAGCGGCATTGTGCGCCAGCGTTATCGGCAGCGGCATGAACTCTGCGGTATGGTTACATGCGTAACCGAACATGAGGCCCTGGTCTCCGGCGCCCTGCTCGTGATTTGCAGATGAGTCAACACCCATGGCAATGTCCGGGCTCTGCTCGTCTAAAG
>JADFVP010000135.1 GCA_015222595.1 Pseudomonadota bacterium | reverse complement strand
GGCGACCTCGACATCTCGACCATAGGCACGGCGGTTGAGCTGAACCGCGAGGTGGTGCCCAAACGCACCTACGCCGAGACCGTGCTTAAAGACGGCGACGTAATAGAGATCATCCGCATGGTCGGCGGCGGGTAACACTCGCCTGCTTAACGGCTGTTACTTACATAATGTAAGGAACTTTAAACGCAACGCTAAAAATTAGATATTTTTCCAAAGGTCGAGGCGGAGTGAAGGTAACGAGCGGAGCATACTCTTTGTATGTGAGTTTGAAATCCTTTGCGCATAACATAAACATTTGGGAAAAGAACAATTTTTAACCGTAACTGCAAAGACTGAAATTAGATATTTTTTCCAAGGTTGAGGCGGGACGAAGGCATTAAGCGGAGCATACTTTTAGTATGTGAGCATTAATTCCTTTGTCACAACAAAAACATTGGGGAAAAGAGCAATTTCAAGCAAAGGAGGCTTGGTAATGGGCAATACGTTAAAGATAGGCAAGCACGAATTCTCCTCGCGCCTAATGGTCGGCACGGGCAAGTACGCCTCTGACGAAGAGATGGTTGAGGCGCACGCGGCCTCCGGGGCCGAGGTAATAACCGTAGCCGTCAGGCGCGTCAACCTCGACAGGACCGGTGAGTCGATGCTCAACCATATCGACACAAAAAAGTATACGCTGCTTCCGAACACCGCGGCCTGCTTCACCGCCGATGAGGCCATTCGCACCTCGCGCCTGGCTCGCGAGGCTCTTGAGACCGACCTCATCAAGCTAGAAGTCATCGGTGACAAGAAGACCCTATTTCCCGACAACGAGGCGCTGCTCGAAGCGGCCGAGGTTCTGGTCAAAGAGGGCTTTACCGTGATGCCGTACACGAGCGACGACCCTATCATGGCAAGAAAGCTCGAAGACATCGGCTGTGCCGCCGTCATGCCGATGGCAGCCCCAATCGGTAGCGGACTCGGAGTCTGCAACGAGTACAATATCCGCATAATACTCGAAGCTGCCAACGTGCCCATTATAGTAGACGCCGGGGTCGGCACCGCTTCTGACGCGGCCTTTGCCATGGAACTTGGCGTAGACGGGCTCTTGATGAACACCGCGATAGCGGGCGCAAAGAACCCGGTTGCAATGGCGCGCGCGATGAAGCTGGCCACAGAGGCCGGACGGCTCGCCTTCGAGTCTGGCCGGATAGAGAGAAAGCTCTACGCAACGGCTTCGAGCCCGGTAGACGGTCTCATTGGAGTTTAGGATAGTTTAGGCCGTAACAGCTAACTGGTAAACTCGACTTAATATAAAGGAAACGCTTTTGCACCCAGTACTCTTTCAGATCGGTTTCATAGAGATCCGCTTCTACGGACTGATGTACGTAGTGGCTATTCTCGTCGGCACGGCGCTCATCAGACGCGAGGTCGTGCGCCGCTCTATCGCTCTCTCAACAGAGTCGGTGCAGAATTTTATAATCTGGGTGGTCGTAGCAGGCGTGGTCGGTGCGCGTCTCTACTACGTTGTTTTCAACCCCGGGTTCTACATTCGTAACCCGGCGGAGATACCTGCTATCTGGCACGGAGGGCTCGCGATTCACGGCGGGCTCATCGGCGGCGTAACAATTGCGTACTTCTACTTAAAGCGACATAAGATACGGTACTGGCAGATGGCCGACGCAGTGGCCCCGGCAATCATACTCGGCCAGACCTTCGGGCGCTTCGGCAACTTTATGAACGGCGACGCGCACGGGAGACCGACGGACTCCATTTTTGGAATAGTCTTTCCGCCGACCTCTATTGCGGGCGCGGAGTTTCCGGGCATACCGCTGCACCCGACCATGCTCTACGAACTGGTGGCAAACCTCTCTATCTTCTTGCTTCTATGGTTCGTGCTTAAAGAACGCAGACACAAGAACGGTTTTATCTTCGCCTCCTACATCGTGCTCTACTCCGCAGGCCGGTTCGTGGTCGAGCACTTCAGGGCCGACAGCCTGATGCTTGGGCCGTTAAAGGCCGCGCAGAGCGTCAGTATCATTATCATCATTTTAGTCGGCGCGATAATTATTTCTCGAAAGTTATGGACCGAGCCGGCTGGTGTCGAGCCATTGAAGGTTGATAACAAAAGCTCTTCGAAACGAAAACGGCAAAAGACCGAGAGCGGGAAGGCGTAAGCGTAATGGGCGAGGGGAGTCGAGTCGAGCGGTTTTTCTGTTGCGGTGTCGATCACAACTCCAAACACTGCGTCTATCTGATAACCGACGGACTCGTCGCCGACAGACTTGTTAACGACGACGCAACGACAGAAGCAGCCCTCTTGGGCCGTATAGAAGGGGCGCTTAAAGGCGGGGTCAGACTCGTACAACTTAGAGAGAAGAGTCTTGGCGCGCCTGCCCTTTTGAAACTAGCCACATCGGTACGCGCACTTACAAGCCGTTACAGAGCAGGACTTATACTGAACTGCTCCACTGAGGCGGACTTGGAAGTTGCCTTGCTTGCACATGCCGACGGAGTGCACCTGCCGCGTTCCGGACCGAACATAAAGACAGCCCGCAGCTATCTCGATAATACGCTCGGCACGAGGGCGT
>JADFVP010000134.1 GCA_015222595.1 Pseudomonadota bacterium | reverse complement strand
TCGATGTGCCGTACCGGTTGCCGTGCACCGTAAAGTGCTCAAGAAACTCCCCGGCCTCTGCCATTGCGTCGAATTTTTCGGTATCGACAAAGTGGTAGTCAACGCCGTCGAGCTCGCCGTCGCGTGCCGGGCGCGTGGTGTACGAGACGGAGACCGTAGTACCCTCAAGCCGCTCGACCGCCATCTGGTAGAGGGTCGTCTTGCCGGCTCCCGATGGGCCGGAGATTATGATCGGCAGTCCTCGCATATATCCTTATCGGATTTTCTCTATTAAGGTTGAACTGATGTGGCACAGCTTGGCATGGTGCCGCTTGTTGCCCTGGCCGGTTCAGATACAGTATAAAACGGTTGAAGTATTACGGAACAGTTTGCCGCGCTACTCTATGTTCTGAACCTGCTCGCGCATCTTCTCCAGTTCGCCCTTCATCTCGACAACCGTCTGCTTCATGTGCGCGTCGTTCGCCTTGGAGGCAACGGTATTTACCTCGCGGAAGATCTCCTGACAGAGAAAGTCTAACCTCTTGCCGACCGGCTCTTTGCTCTTCAGATAGTCGTAAAAGAGGTTGAAGTGGCTCTTGGCCCGCGTTATCTCTTCGCTTATGTCGCACCTTTCGGCAAAGAAGGCGGCCTCTTGAATTATGCGCGTCTCTTCGGCGTTCTTATCGAGCAGGCGCGCTATCGACTCTTCGAGCCGTTTTCTGTAGCCGGCCTTAATTTCCGGAGCGCGAAGCTCCACTCTGTCGAGGTGCTCCGATATGGTGGCGATTCTGGACCGAAGGTCGAGTTCGAGCGAGGCGCCCTCTTTAGACCGCCACTCCTCTAGCTGCGTGAATGCCGCGTCAAGCGCACCGGAGAGCGCCTTCCATGCCGCCTCTTCCTCTATCTCGTTCTTCTCAACCGTAAAGATGTCGCGCTGCTTTAAAAGGGTCTCAAGAGTTACCTCTCCGGTCACGTTGGTCTCGTTCTTAAGTACTTCGGCTACGGCTAAAAACTCGCGCGCGGCTGCTACGTTGAGGCTCAGTTTTTTTGTTCCGTCCCCGGACTCTTCCGCGAAGATACTGAGTGTAACGGCCCCGCGTTCCAGGCGCGCCTTTACGGCCTCCTTAACCTTCTGCTCAAGCCCGCTGAGGCGGTCTGTTACCCGGAGCTTTATGTCGAGGTACCGGTGGTTGAGGGTGCGGATGTCTACAAAGAAGGTCTCGTTGTTAAGCTCGAAGTTGGCCCTGCCGTAACCTGTCATGCTCATCGTCATAGTGTCTGTTGCTCCTTGGCTCATTACTGTTACCTACTACGACCTATGGGCTTGCATCCCGTGGTCGATAGTAACCGGAAAAGAGACTTCCCGTTAGTCGTTCATGGAGTCGCTCTCTGTACTTGGTATACCGGCGCTGAGGCTGCCGGTACCCGTAAGGGTAACAGTTCTATCATTACAGGTCCATTATGGGCTTGCGGGGATTTACGCCTTCAGGCCCTCGTTTATTGCCTCTTTAAGCTCTTTGGTGCTGAGCGTTGCCGTACCGATCTTGCCGACCACGACGCCGGCGGCAAAGTTGGCCAGAGCCGCAGCCTCTGTGTAGGTTGCGCGCGCGCCTAGCGCGAGCGCCATAACGCCTATTACGGTATCTCCAGCACCCGACACGTCGAAGACCTCTTTGGCGACCGTCGGTATGTGGGTCTCTTTCAGCTTCTGCTCTTTACCGGAGCCCTCAAAGAGGCTCATGCCGTGCTCGCCGCGCGTTATGAGAAGTGCAGAGCAGCCGAGAGTCTTCGTCAGCTCCCATCCGGCACGCGTAAGGCTCTTAGAGTCGGTAATATCTATGCCAGAGGCGGTTGAGGCCTCTAAATTGTTGGGCGTTACGACGGTAGCTCCGTGGTAGTAGTTGAAGTGTTCTACCTTTGGGTCTACGGCAACCGGTATGCCTCTCTCTTTACAGAGCGCGATCGTCTGGGCGAACATGCCCTCTGTAATAAGGCCTTTGGCGTAGTCGCTGAGCACCACCACGTCGGTATTGCCGAGGCTCCGCTTGATATGCGCCATGACCTTGGCGCATGCGACAGGGGAGATTCTCTTGGAGTCTTCGCGATCGAAGCGGACTACCTGCTGCCCGTGGGCTATTATGCGGGTCTTTATGGTCGTCGGCCTCGAACCAACCTTCATAACTCCAGTGGTAGAGAGCTTCAGTTCCTTCAGTTTCTGCACGAACTTTTTACCGTCGTTGTCGGTGCCCACCACGCCCGTTACGTTCGCAACGCCGCCGAGGCTGGCGACATTATTTGCGACATTTGCGCTTCCGCCGAGCATAAGGTCTTCAGAGGCCACCTCTACGACCGGAACCGGGGCCTCGGGAGAGATCCGCCGGACCTTGCCCCAGATAAAGTGGTCCATAATAAGGTCGCCGATAATGAGCACCCGCGTGGATGAAAAGCGGCGGATAATGGCGCTGGCCCTCTTCTCTGTAATGTATTGGCGCATCGGTTCCTCATAAAAACAGTTTGTTCCGTGGCCGGCACTCATCTCAGTGCCGAGTATCTCTCTCTTCGACCGACAGTACCATATTTGGCCCTCCGGTAGCAAACCGTTATAACAGGCCCAAGAGCGTCGGGGCCGCTTTCAGGGCCCGGAGAGCGGGTACAAAGGCCTTGACACCCCAATTCCTTGAGTGGGATACTGATAGGACTTTTATTCTCTTTTCGGCTCTCTTTAACGAACCGAAGAGCCGGTACTCGATTTTGCTCTAAGTTATTATAAAGATGGGAAAAATGTTGACTATAATCCACACAGAGGCCTCTCTCGGCTGGGGCGGGCAGGAGATACGTATCCTGAACGAATCGCTCGGCATGAAGAGCCGGGGCCACAGGGTCGTGGTGGCCGCCCAGGACGACTCTACCATTATAGAGCGCGCCGCTTCTGCCGGGCTTGAGACCGTTGCGGTTTCGTTCAGGAAGAAAGATTACTTCGGGACTCTCCGCCGGTTTCGCGCCCTTATACGCGAGTACTCGCCGGACATTATAAATACCCACAGCTCAAGAGACAGCTGGCTCGCTACAGTCGCCGCACTTTTCTCTTCGACTGTCGTTATCAGAACGCGCCACATCTCGACCCCTGTTTCCACGAGCGCGACCTCCGGGCTTATCTACCGCAGGCTACCGAGCAAGATAATCACAACGGCAGATGCTATAAAGGAACAACTGGTCAGCCGCAATAGAGTTGAGCGCGAAAAGATCATAACTATCCCTACGGGGGTCGATCTGACCAAGTACGTGCCCGGCGCGCCTTTTTCCGACCTTCGCGCCGAGTTGTCGCTACCACCGGAGACGCTGCTCGTCGGCATGGTTTCGGTCTTGAGAAGCTGGAAGGGGCACGACTACTTCATAGGGGCGGCAAAGTTGGTGAGGGAGAAGTTTCCCGATGCGCGCTTTATAATTGCCGGGGCCGGGCCCTGCGAGGCGGCACTTGTTGAGGCGATAAAGGAGAACGGCTTGGAAG
>JADFVP010000133.1 GCA_015222595.1 Pseudomonadota bacterium | reverse complement strand
TTTAAAGCGAAGGGCTTCACCATGGTTGGCGGACAGAGTCTTATAGAGGGCGAGATGCTCTCACTGCCGGCAACACTCAACGCTTCAATGGTAACCAAGTTCAGGTACCACAAGACCAACGGCGACACGAACAACAACGCCAGCAACAAGGGCGCCTTCGAGATACCTGACGAAGCGGCACTCCTTCTTGGCGGCCGTGTCGGTGAACATGTCGGCTTTATCTTTGAGATGCAGATGGCCGAAGACGGCGCACCGGCGTTCGCCGCCTACAAGATGCCTATCGGCTTCGATGCAGGCGGAGCGCACATTGAGATCATACCATTTGCAACTGACGCATTCGGTCCGCAGTTCTCCTTTGAGCTCCTCAACACCGGCGCACAGAGAAGCATCCGCGTACTTGAAAACAGATCAGCAATCTCCGCCGTACAGAAGCTCGGCCTCCAGGGCGCTGCCCAGGGTGTCGGTTTTGCGGCGTACCACACCACCGGCTACATCAACTACACAGCATGGCAGCCGGAAACAGGCAAAGCGGCTTCCTCTTCCGGTGACTTCTTCCATTACCTGCGCATTGCAGCCACGCCTCAGATAGTTGACGGCTGGGACATAGGCGGAGGAGTACAGCTCTGGAGCGGAACCGGTAAGCTCGACGACGGAATTACCTACAACAAGAAGGACGCATACGCGCTTGCCCTTCAGGCGCAGGGCAACGTCGGCAACATGCCGCTCGGACTCTACGCCACCTACGGCAACGCAAAGAAGTCCGCAGCAGGTAAGACCGCCAACACCTTCAACACCGGAACCAACGACGACGCGACAGCATGGTCGGTTCTCGGCGAGCTTGGTGTTATTACTAACAAGGCCACGGTTGCTCTCGGCTATATGGGCTACGACGACGGTACTGCCACGGACAACGAGCAGACCATAACCACCGTCGGCGCGACCTACCTCATAGCGCAGAACGTAGAACTTCAGGCCAACCACTCATGGAAGGGCGGAAGCTACTACGACCTTGCAACTAACAACGCTCAGGCGAACGGAGACCAGGAGACACTCCTGATGCTCTTCTCCGCATTCTAAAGAGCTAACAACAGCAAGACCCAGAGGGAGAGTCCGGTAACCGGGCTCTCCCTTTTTTTTACTCCTCTCCCTGCCTTCTTTTAACACTGACCGAGACGCCTTTACAAAGAGTAAGAAACCTGATAAAAATAGGAGCATAAAAGTTTATCTACCCACTCCGCACCTATAAGAACCCAAAGGGGTCAACCATATGTCTAACAGACCGAGAAGAGCCGCACTTGCCTTTGTTGCGCTCTTTGTTGCCGTTGTGCTCACCGGCTGTGCCGGGCCTCTCAAGCTCGCCTACACACCCACCACAGTTGCAGAGCCCGTGCAACTGAGCGTGCCGCCGGCAACCGTACTCGTAGGAGATTTTATCGATTCGCGCGGCGCAGAGAACCCGAAGACGATAGGGGCCATCTCGGCTACTGTTTCAGACATGAACGCCACTTCGCTCGACCTTGCCGCCGACCCTGTTACCACGGTGCGTCAGGCCTTCATAGACGAGCTTCGAGGCTACGGCTTCACCGTTCAGACCGGCCCTATCAGAAAGGCGTCCAAGACCGGCTACATATTGACTGCTGACCTGAAGAAGTTTTCGCTCGATATCGCCTCAAGGGACTCTGTCTCCATTGAGCTTTATATTGAACTCAAAGAGAACTCTTCCGGCTCTACCGTATGGTCGGGCATGCTTCGCGAGACCGGCGACCGGTACGCAGGCGTGATGGGCAACTCTCGCAACACCATAAACAGGTACCTGTCCAACTCCATCGCCTCGCTCGTGCGCTCGGCCATAACGGCCTCGGCCCCTGCAATGGAGAAACTAACTCCAACTGAGCCCTCAGTCGAAGCCACAGCCACCGAGATCTCGACCACTTCAGGGAAGGCCCCTCCCAAAAGCTACACAAGAGGCGACGCTACGCTCAAGATAGTTTCCACCCCATCTGGCGCCAAGGTCTACATAGACGACGTTTACTGGGGCCCTACGCCGCTCACTATAAACTTCTACCCCGGCATCTACGAACTGAGACTGAAAAAGAGCGGCTACAAGATGGAGAAGGATAAGGTCGGGCTAAAACGCGGACGCACTACGCACTACGAAACCGAGCTGGAGAAGAAGACTGAGTAGCCTCCTGAAGCTTCTGAAGGCGTACCGGTGAGCCCTGAACCGGCCGATAAAAAGGGCTTATGGATAAAGCGCCCAAAGCGGGATTATATCCTTGACACGCCCCTGCTCTTTTAGTAATATTAAACGTCCCAACCAAACGAAGATACTAAATTTTTATAAATATAACTGTAGAGACAGCAATTAACGGAGGTAATTTCGGACATGAAGAAGATAGTTGGTCTTTCCCTAACCATTGCGGCGGTCAGCGCCATAACAGCAGCACCGGCTTTAGCAGAGTCCGCAGCAACAGGACACTCAACCGTAAGCGGTACCACCATATGGGTCTTTGTCGCCATAGCCATCGCATCGGCATTCGGCATGGCCATAGCCGCAGCCGGTACCGGCATTGCTCAGGGTAACGCAGTTCGCGGCGCAGTTGAAGGCATCGCACGCAACCCTGCCGCATCGGGTAAGATCCTCTCAACTCTTCTTATCGGTCTCGCAATGATCGAGTCGCTCGCAATTTACGCGCTCGTCATCGCACTTATACTGCTCTTCGCCAACCCGTTCCTCAAGTACATCGTAGGCTAAAGGGCCACGGGGCTAGTTTTTAGGACGAAGGATATCGGGGCTGAACAAGAGTAACCTGTACAGCAGCGACAGACCGAACCGAATAGAGTATAGAAAAGACCGCAGCACATATGTGCTGCGGTCTTTTCTGCGTCCTGCCTACCCTCTCTATCGGCTTAAAAGCAGCCTAGTGGTT
>JADFVP010000132.1 GCA_015222595.1 Pseudomonadota bacterium | reverse complement strand
CCCTCTAACAGATGAGCGCGTGCCGGTCTATGTTGCCAACTTCGTTCTTATGGGTTACGGCACGGGCGCTGTTATGGCGGTTCCTGCGCACGACCAACGCGACTTTGAGTTTGCTAAGAAGTACGGCCTGCCTGTAAAGCCGGTTATAAACCCGGAAGGCGAAGTGCTTCAAGCCGAGCAGATGGAAGAGGCGTATACGGACGCGGGTATAATGACCGGGTCTGCCGAGTTCGACGGGCTTAAAAATACGGACGCCAAGGCGGCGATAGTCAAGCTTCTCTCCGAAAAGAAAGCAGGAGAAGAGGCCGTCAACTACAAGCTTCGCGACTGGGGCATCTCTCGCCAGAGGTACTGGGGCTGTCCTATTCCGGTTATCTACTGCGAAGAGTGCGGCACTCAGCCGGTACCGGACTCGGACCTTCCTGTGCTTTTACCTGAGGACGTAAAGTTCGCCGGGGCTACGCTCTCGCCCTTAGAGAGTTCCGAGTCCTTTGTTACGGCGGTGTGCCCCAAGTGCGGTAAAGACGGCAAGAGAGAGACCGATACCATGGATACCTTCGTGGACTCTTCCTGGTACTTTCTGCGCTACGTCTCGCCAAAGAATACCGATCTGCCGTTCGACTCTGAAGAAGTCTCTCGCTGGCTGCCAGTTGACCAGTACATCGGCGGCGTGGAGCACGCTGTAATGCATCTACTCTATGCCCGTTTCTTTACTAAGGCTTTGCGCGACATGGGACTTCTTTCGGTTGACGAGCCCTTTAAGAACCTGCTTACGCAGGGCATGGTCTGTAAAGAGACCGAGCGGTGCGCCACGCATGGTTATCTTCTGCCCGAAGAGGTGGTGGACGGCAAGTGCAAGACGTGCGGCGCTACCGTCGAGGTTGGCTCTGTAGAGAAGATGAGTAAATCGAAGAAGAACGTAATCGACCCCGACGCCATTATAGAGCGGTACGGTGCCGACACAACGCGCCTCTTCTCGCTCTTTGCCGCGCCCCCTGAGAAAGACCTCGACTGGAGTGTAGAGGGCGTGGAGGGCTCTTTCCGTTTCTTAAGTCGCGTCTGGAGACTCGTTACAGAGAACAGCACGCTGTTGGACGGCGTAACTCCATACAGCAGTAGCGACGGCCCGCTCGATAAGTTTCCGGCTTTAAAGAAAGTCCACCAGACGACCCACAAGACAATCAAGAAGGTTACGCATGATATCGAAGAGCGCTTCCACTTCAACACCGCCATCAGCGCGGTAATGGAACTCGTTAACGCCCTTTATCTTTTTGTACAGGATAAGAGTATTGATACCGACGATCCGATAACCCGTAAGGTCTTCAAAGAGTCGGTGCTCAGTGTCGTTCAACTCATCTCTCCCTTTGCTCCGCATATGGCCGAGGAGCTATGGAGTGGACTCTCCGGTAGTGGAGTTCCGCTCTACAAAACTTCGTGGCCAACTTTCGACGAAGCGGCCCTTGTAGTCGAAGAGGTAACTATAGTGGTGCAGATAAACGGCAAGGTGCGCGCCAAACTGAGCGTTGCCGCAGGAGCCACGGAAGAGGCTGTTACTGAGGCCGCCTTTGCCGACGTAAAAGTAGCAGAGTGGGTGGAGGGCAAGACGATTCGTAAAAAAATCTATGTGCCTAATAAGATACTCAACCTGGTGGTCGGATGATGAGACTTGGGCGACTTATAGATAGAGCATTCACTATGCTTTCGGAGCGCGCCGGGCGCAGATGGTTCGGTGTCGTTCTTACCCTATTTCTTGTACCTCTCTTGTTAGGTGGCTGCGGCTACCATATTGCCGGCATGGGGGGTAAGATGCCGGGCGGGGTTACGACCATCTCGATTCCGGTCTTTGTAAACCACACAGGCAAGCCGGACATAGAGGCTACCATCACGACTCGCTTTGCAGAAGAGTTCAGAACGACAGTTGAGGTTATTGATAATGCCGAGGCGCGGCTCGACGGGCAGATCGTCTCTTACAATCTTAAGGCCGTCTCCTATACGGAGAATGACATCAACCTCGAGTACCGGCTTACCGTCATCCTTGATTTGAGCCTTGTTTCTGTTGAGACCGATAAAGTTATATGGAAGGCCGGCCGCGTGGTCGATTACGAAGACTTTATAGTTGTAACCTCGGACGTTACCGCAACTGAGGAGGCCGAGATTGAGGCCTTTAAGAAGCTCTCTACCGACACTGCGCGTAACATAAAAGAGCGTATGTTAGACAATTTCTAAGAACCTGTATAAGAACGAACTCTCGTAGAGCAGAGGCAGATGGAACTGAAACCTATATATTACTTCTATGGCCCTGAAGACCTTCTTATAGACGAACGGGTCGAGGAGATAAAGAGCGCCGCCCTTACGCCGGGCTTCGAGTCGATGAACTTTCAGATATTTCATTCCGACTCGCTCGACGTTGCCGACCTTCTGACCTCCGCAGGCACGCTGCCGGCCTTCTCGACCTACCGGCTTCTTATTCTAAAGAACGCTGGCAGCCTGAAGGTTGCAGACACCGAACTCATAACCGAGTACGTCAAGAACCCGTCGCCTTCAACGGTGCTCGTGATGATCTCTTCTGAGACCAAGCCCGATATGCGCAAGACCTTCGTTAAGGCTCTCGACAAGAGCGGATTCTTGGTGAACTGCCGCCGGATGAGCGAGCGCGATCTCCCTGCCTGGGTTGCCGCCGAGGTGCGCAAGTACGGAAAGCGTATAAGCAGAGGCGCGTCAACACGCCTTATTGCGAGTGCCGGACCACGGTTGAGAGACTTGCACGGCGAGATAGAGAAGCTTACGCTCTTTATCGGAGCTAAAGAAGGCATAGAGGAGAGCGACGTTGATGAGGCGGGAATAGACCTGAGGGAAGAGACCATCTTCAAGCTCACAGAGGCGATAGGCGGCAAGAATGTCGAGGCGGCCTTCAGGATACTGAACAAACTCTCGGAGGTTCATCCGCTACAGATGATGGGGCTTGTCTCAAGGGAGATAAGGATTCTGTTGAAGGTAAAGGCCCTGGAGCGCGAGTCGGTTGCCAAGCAGGCGTTAGGAAAGAGGCTCGGCGTGCCGCCCTTTACCGTAGATGGTTATGTGAGAAGAAGCCGTGGGTTTAGCGAGGGCGAGCTTAAGGGGGCCCTAAAGAGGCTCGCAAAGGCGGACGCGGTTATCAAGTCGTCGAGCTTGCCTGTCGGCGTGGTGATGCCGAAATTGGTGCTCGAACTCTGTTCCGGTGACGGGTTGGCGCTGGCTTAACGGTCTGGATGAAATAAAAAAAGAGCCTGAAGCTGTTTAGCTCTACAGGCTCTTTAAAAGTATAAGCGGGTCGAATGTAAGTATGCAATCAGTAGAGGCGTTGTTGAATGCCTCCTTGAAGATTGCCCAGGTGGCCGAGGGGCCGAGGTTACTTGGTTTCGAGCGCGTTAACGGCAGTGGTCAGACGAGAGACCTTTCTCGAAGCGTTGTTCTTGTGGAGAACGCCCTTACTAACGGCACCGTCGAGTTTCGAGACAGCGGCTATAAGTGAGCTTTTGGCTTCAGCAGCGTCTGAGTTGGTTATCGCTTCGCGGACCTTCTTTATCGAGCTTTTTACCAAGGTCTTTACTGAAGCGTTTCTGATACGTCTCTTTTCGGTCTG